>JBDRCJ010000049.1:0-7940 GCA_043821805.1 Patescibacteria group bacterium | reverse complement strand
ATTTTAACCGCTTTTATGAAATGTTCTGGTTCACTGCCAAATAATTGTACAATATATGGACTCTCAACTTTTGAAAATTTAAGAATTTCTAGAGTTTTTTCCGGAGCATAAGTTAATGCCGTCGCGCTCGCCATTTCGCTATATACTAAATCAGCCCCGAATTCTTTGCAGATCTGGCGAAAGGCGCTATCTGTATAGCCGGCCATCGGCGCTAAGGCTAAAATCGGTTTTTTAATATCAAACCAAAAAATTTTCATAAAAATTAACACGTAGGGGTAATTCATGAATTACCCTGATATATTCACGAATTAACCATGATTATTTATACAAAATAAAGCGGGAAAAAATCTCCCGCTTTTAAAGCAATTCATCACCTCCTTTTTGTAGTATTAGATACGCCATTCTCCCTTACCATTCTGGTCGGATTTGGTTTGTTGACCGGGGAGATAAGGGATATTGGGCTATCACCTCCTTCCCTAACCCGGTCGTCTTGACGGATGATTAATTACCATCGCAAATCTCCTCTTGCTGTTTGGAAAAATATGCAAAACCACTTTCAATTTCCACCACTTCGCTCTTTTCCTGTGCTGATCCGCGTAATCCTTGTGTCCAGGTCTTCGCAAAATTCCTCCTTTCAGTTTGAGGTTAGTATTACTTACATTATACAAAATTTTTTAAATATCGGCAATACGTAGGGGCAATTCATGAATTGCCCCTACTGATTTTATTCTATTTTTTAAAAACCCTCATTCCTTCTTTGCTCATCTGCTCTTCAGTTGACTTTAATATTTTATATATACCTACCGAGAAAACAACTATCACAATTAAAGTTATAATTAAAGCTGACATAAGCACTTGATTTTTAGTTAATCCATTCAACCAATCCCGGAATATAAAGTCAAAGGAAATCACGGCAATCAAAACTGAGACGAGAAGGATAAAAAGTTTTATAATCTGGCTCCGGTTAATCTTTATGTTTTTACCCATATCTAGACTCCTTTTTAAAAGATCTATTTTTTAAACACCCTTATCCCGTCTTTACAGTCTTCTACTCTGTATCCTAACTTCTTAATTTCTTTTCTTAATTTATCAGATTTTTTATAATCTTTTTATAATATTTTGCTATCTCGAACCGAAGCGATAGCGTAGGTGAGAGATCTTTAATAAGTTTTATCACACTTATATTTTTCTTTTAACTCAAGAACTATTTTAATAATATCACTTCTAGCAATTCCATAATCATCAAATAACTGTTGATTTAATGACTTTAACTCTGGATTTTTGGCTTGGATTAATGCTAACTTTTTTTCTCTTCTCCATTTCTTTATTTCCCTTTCTCTACTCATAGCACTATTCACATATTTATATAGCTCATAATATAATAAATCGTTTGTTTTATATTTTCTGCTAAATTTACAACCTATCCCATGCGTATGTTCAATGGTTCTTCTAACTATATTATTGCAAAACCCAATATAATAGCAGGTGCGTTCAAAATTGCTCATTATATAAACGTAGAAACTATAATTTCTTTTCATAATACATGTATTATAGATCTCTCGTCGTTTCACTCCTCGAGATAGCAAAAAAAAGGTATCTATTTTTTAAACACCCTTATCCCTTCTTTGCTGTCTTCCACTCTATATCCCATCTTCTCAATCTTTTTTCTTAATTTATCAGATTTTTTATAATCTTTTTCAGCTCTGGCTTTTTCTCTTTCAGTTATTAAATCTTCTATTTCTTTAGGTAAAAAATCTTGTCTTCCCACTGCCTTTTCCAAATCTAATCCCAGCAATTTATCAAAATCTAATATTGTTGTCAATTTTTCCCTATTTGATAATTTTGACTTTAATAAATCTTGCAGAACGGCCATGGCCTTGGGCATATTAAAATCATCATTAATCGCTTTAATAAATTTATTCTTAAAGCCTTTGTTAATTTTTTCTTCTTTGTTCCTTGTTCTCTGTTCCTTGTTCCTTGCTCCCAACTCCCGTACCTGATTATATAAATGTTCCAGTCCATTTCCCGCATTTTTCATCGCCTTTTCACTGTACTCCATTGGCTTTCGATAATGCGTCTGCAGGCTGGCAAATCTAAAAACTAAAGGATTAATTCCTTTTTTAATAAAAGCATTATTAAGCGTTAAAAAATTCTCCTGGCTTTTCGCCATTTTCTTTCCGCCAGCAATATTTAAAAAAGCGCCGTGGCACCAATAATTAAAAAATTTCTTGCCGGTAGCCGCTTCTGACTGGGCTATTTCATTCGTATGATGCACATCAATATGGTCAATCCCGCCGCAATGGATATCTAGTTGCTTGCCAAGGCCTAAAACGCTCATAACAGAGCATTCAATATGCCAGCCAGGAAAACCAACCCCCCAAGGACTATCCCATTCCTGCTGCCTTTTTTTAGTTTCTCCCCCTTTATAAGGGGGAGATAAAGAGGGGGTAGAAAACTTCCATAATGCAAAATCAGTCGCATTCATTTTCTCATCATTTTTTTCCACCCGCGCGCCTTCGCGTAATTCTTCAAGTTTTTGGTGACTTAACTTATTATAATTCTTAAATTTCGCCGTATTAAAATATATCCCATCGCTAGTTTTGTAGGTATAACCTTTTTTTTCTAAAACTTTAATTAATTTAATTTGCTCTGGGATTGTCTCGGTTGCTTTAAGCCATGAATCAGGTTCAATTAAATTTAATTTCTTCATATCATCTTTAAAGGCTTTAGTATAAAATTCGGCAATATCTTTAGCGGTTTTGCCTTCCCGCTTAGCGCCAACTTCTAATTTATCTTCACCCATATCTCGGTCACCGGTCAGATGACCGACATCAGTAATATTCATTACATGCTTAACCTGATAACCGTTATAAAGCAAAACACGTTTTAAAATATCTTCAAATATATAAGTCCGTAAATTACCAATGTGGGCAAAATTATAAACAGTCGGCCCGCAGGTATAAAGCCCAACTTTTTCTCCCTCTCCTTTACAAGGAGAGGGTTGGGGTGAGGTTTTTATTGGTTTAAAAATTTCTTTTTTCCGAGACAAAGTATTGTAGAGATAAATTTTATCCATATACCCTAGTTTAGCTTAATATTTGCTTTTAATCAAGAAAAAAACAAAAAACCCGGCTGTCTAGCCGGGCTTTTTTATTTATAATACTAATTAAAATAATTTATTCTCTAGCAATAATTACAGGATTGCCGTATAATTCATTGACTTCCAAAACAGCAATAATGAAAAAGTTACTGCGGTAATGAATGTCTGCCCAGCGATCACCGACTTTTACTCCGCCATGATCGCCAAAATTATAACCGCTTATATAAAGCACTCCCATCTCCCTGCTTTCGCTTTCTACAAATTCAATTCTTCTGGCAATTTTAGTTATGCTTATCGGTCCAAACTGGACTTCATTACTGATATTATCGCCTGTTTGCACAGATACATATCCATAATGGTAATTATCATAAATTTTAATCCTTATCTCCTGGCCTTCGTCAGTTGGATACACACCTAATACTTTTACTTTGGGGTTAATTACTGTTTTGTTTTCATCAGCATATTTATAGGTGATCTTGTTTTCTTGAGGGTTAACTGAAAATCCGTAACCAGTAATTGTAAGTATTTTATCGTCCATATTTATTCCCGCTCGTGTAATATGCGGCTGGACTAACAAAGTGTTATCGCCATCGCTGCTCCACCGATCATAATACAAAGTTAATTTGTCATATTTGTTTGACATGGTAAGCGGAGCTTTTGCATATATTTCCGCAGTCTCACCTGTAATATTTATTTTATATGGCTTAACATATGTTACTAAATTTTTCATTAATTCAAATTTTATATTCGCAAGTTCAATATTATTACCGACGCCATTAGCGATAATTTTTATATCTTTGCCTGGTTCTATCGGATTAGGAGTAATTTCAATAATTTGAGGCACTATTTCCAATGGCAGATAATTTGATATGACTCCATTTGCTTTTATGCCAACGTAGCCAGTTTGAGCTCCGGCTGGCACATTTACTTCTACCCTGCTATTGGTAAAATTATTAGATGGAACAGTTAGCCTGCTATTATAACCCTGGAATTCTACTTCAATTTGATCGGTATTTGAATAAAATCCTTTTCCATTTAAGGTGATTGTATCGCCGATTTTAGCTGCTTTAATAACTTCTGCGTTATTATACATTTTTCTTGAGTAGCGTGAGTTAATAGAGCTTAAAATCGGCTTAGCGATATAATTTAAATTATCTGATTGGTCAGATCTGACGCCGTTGGATTCAACCACAATATTAAATACATTTGCTTTAAAGGTAGTAGTTGTTTCAATAGTTTCTAATTCATTTATACTAATAACTTTAGCTGTCTTTTTGTCAATAACATTTCCTTCATTATCATAAAACAATACTAGCGGATTTTTGCCAAATCCTTTACCATGTATTAATATCTTATCGCCTATTTGTTCATACCCCCTATTGCTCCAAGCAGTAGAATAAATAACTGGTTTTATATAATATGTAAGGGAATTTGATTTTAACTCTGTTTGATTATTACTGCGATTTGTAAATGATATTTGCAGAAACATCTTATTAGATAGCAACCCCGTTGGCAATTTAAATATTAGTTGAGTTAATTCTTCATCTACCATTTCTGGAGCTAGCCAGGCATCAGTAATATTACCCAGGTTATCTTGTTTTTTCATGGCTAGCAGGTTATTTTCCTTCGGCATAAATCCAGTTCCATAAACAATTAAGTCTTCACCTATTCTAATAGTTGCCGGATGGAAGCTTGTTATATTCGGCTTAACCAGGTAATCAAAATTATCGATATAATTACTGTTAATATATATCTTGCCTATTCCTGAATAAGTTCTCTTGGGCATATCAAATGTAATGCTAGTGTCATCCATCTCTTTTGGATTAATAATAACTGTATTGGCCGGGCTGGAATTATCATTAAAAGGTAATTCGATTTCTATATCATTTATCGAAAATTGCCCAATATTTTTGATATATAGTTTTTTATCTCTATCGTTAATACTCCCTTCTATTTTTACAGTATTAAGCACAATATCAGATTTTATTACTTTTATTCCATCTAAATACAAGCTTGAATCAGCTGACATTCCACCAATAACAAAAGCCAGCAAGGCATTGCCAGTCTTATTGGCAGTTAAATTGATTATATATTTATTCCAAGAAGTCGTAATATTCTTGGCGTTAAATGAAGTTATGGCGCTGTAATCAGACGAATCCTGCAAATAAGTAATTATTTCTAATTCCTTTGAAGACTTAGCATAAAAGATTAAAAAATAATTAGCTCCATTTTCTACTGAAAATTCGCTGTTTATTTTTGTGTCTAAAATTGCATTAAAATTATCTTCTGGGCCGCCGTTAGCGTTAATAGCCGCAGAATATGAACCGTATCCATAAGGAGAATCATATGATCTATAAAACTCATAATTTCTGGTGCTATTTTCACTTTGCCATAGACCCCAATATTGAGTAATATCTCCCTCAAAACTTCCGTCTTTTATTAAATTGGCGCTAATGGCATTGGCTTTATTAACAGATAAACTTTTATCAGCATCAAATTGTATTGGAAAAATTATTACTGAAAAAGTAATACTTACTATTAATATTTTTTTTGCTAATTTTGACATAAATTTATTAAAATTAATTAAATAATTATTATATAAACATTTAAATATATCACAACTTAAGTTAATTGTCAAGTATGTACGGAAATGTGCATGCAGATAAAACGATTTTTTAAAATTATAGGAAAATTGGCAGATATATAAAATTTCAAAATAATGCCCCTTACTAATGCTTTAAAGGTTACTTGCCGCTTCTACTTCTTCAATAATAAGGGCAGATAAGCCGAAAATAGCTAAAGCAATAATAACTTTAACTATAATTGCTAAATATAAGTTTTTCTTAGATACAATTCCATTCAAATTCATATTTTTTACCTAAAATTAGAGAAAATTATATAATAATATAAATATTTTTACTTAATTTTATATGATAGCATATTTTTATAAATATGTCAACCGCTTACGGTAATGTGCACACACATATGGCGGTTTTCCAAAAACTATGGGAAAATCGACAGATATGTGTACAAAGTTGCCAGAATCTCCTTTAGAGGAGCGTTTAAGATGGGTGTTGCCCATTATTCATAAAAAGGTTAAGTTAGCAGATGCCGCCATGCTATTTTCTGGCGGGAAAAGAACGCTAGAAAGGCGGGTGTCAGCCTATCGACAGCACGGCGAAGCCGGGCTGGAGCCGCAATCAACCAGACCGAGAAGCCAACCAGGTGAAACTCCAATCAGAATCAAAGAAAGAATAATTGAAATCAGAAAAGAGACAAAACTGTGCGCTAAAAAATTGAACTATAAATTAACAAAAGAAAATATTAAGGTAAGCGATAGATTAATCGGTAAAGTATTAAAAACAGAGGGGTTAACTAGAATATATCGCGTTAGAAAATTAAAATACAAATATATTAAAGTGCCATTAGCCAAGGGCGATTTAGTTGAGGTTGATATTAAATATGTGCCTGATTTAGTAGAAAATAAGCAATATTATCAATTCACTGCCATAGACTCAGCCTGCCGGTGGCGATATTTGGAAATCTATGATGATTTTGGCAACGGCTCAGCGATTGATTTTTTAAACAGATTGATCAAGGTGGCTAAATTTAGAATTAGAGCAATTAAAACCGATAATGGCTCTAGTTTTACTAATCGTTATACTGGCTATTTGAAATCATCTGATCCAATCAATCCGAGATTGCATCCGTTTGATCTAGAATGCCAGAAATATAATATTATTCATTATCTGATTGATCCGGGCAAACCGAATCAGAACGGAAAAGTAGAGCGCAGCCACCGAACAGACCAGGAAATGTTCTATGATAGACGAATTTTTAAAACTGTATTAGGATTAAAACGAGCGATTAAACAATGGAATGATGATTACAATAATTTAGAGCATTGCGCTTTAAATGGCGCAACGCCAAATGAATATTTACTAAATAACTAAAACCGCCAAAAGTGTGTGCCTAAAACATTGACAAAATTTTTATTTATGCTATAATAATTTTATTACTACGATAGTGGTATTGCGTTTTGATACTACGATAGTGGTAATACGATAATGATATTACGATATTATTGAGGTGAGTTGCTTTTTAGCTCACCTCATTTTTTATATATAAATATATCCAAAAATATGTATAGTTAACGGTCAAGGGTAACACTTTCAAGGTATTTTTCTTGAGGTGTTTTTGCTCCGGCAGAATCTCCCCGACGCTTCGGGGGATTCTGCCGCGGAGTAGACCAGGCAGAACACGGTAAAAAATATTTCCTAGTCTATAATTTGAGCAAGGCTTCCTTGCCTGCCGTTCGAGCAAGGCTTCCAAGCCTGCGAGTGCTGAAAACGAAAAGCAAGGCTGCAGGCAAGGATGCCTGGCAGCAACGGGACTAAACCGTTCGAGCAAGGCTTCCAAGCCTGCGAGTACTGAAAACGAAAAGCAAGGCTGCAGGCAAGGATGCCTGGCAGCAACGGGGTAAAAGGTTCGAGCAAGGCTTCCAAGCCTGCGAGTACTGAACACGAAAAGTGGGCTGCAAGGATGCCAGGCAGCAACGGGACTAAACCGTTCGAGCAAGGCAACTTAAGCCTGTGAGAATCGAACTTTTATAAATAAAAGCTCAACTCCATATCTTAAGAGTTGAGCTATTTTTTTGTTAGCAATTTTTTACCTTACAACCAACCGATACAAGGTAAAATCACTAGTTATTTTTTCAACTTCCTCAATCTTCAACCCAAAATCCACTAAACGGCGCTCGTTTAAATAATTAATGTCTTTTTCTGGAAAAGTAAAATTATAATAATAAACCGGTAAATAATTAACTAAAATACTATAACGT
>JBDRCJ010000048.1:0-4982 GCA_043821805.1 Patescibacteria group bacterium | reverse complement strand
GCTCTTACTCCTAGGCCAAGAAAATGCTTATTATCAGTTTTAATATATCTCATCTCATCATAAACTGATATTAATTCAAATTCATCTACATCTAATCCGGTTTCTTCTTTAACTTCCTTTTTCGCCGCTTCAAATATTGTTTCGCCAAACTCAATTTTTCCTCCAGGAAAGCACCACTCGCCTGCGCCATGCGATCCTTGGCGAAGACCCAATAATACTTCACCATTTTCATTTTGAATCATTACTCCAACCCCGACTAAAGGATATTTATTATCCATAAAAAATTAAATTACAATTAAACACTTCTCATTATGCGTTATGCGTTACGTGATTATATTCTCTTCAGCCACTTTAAAACTACCCAGGCTAGCATCCCGCCAATAACCGCGGTAGCGAACTGCGGCCAGCTCATCATCTGAGCTACTTTTATAGCTAATTCCTGTTTTAAAAGTAATTTAGCAATAAAGCTAACGCTTAAGAATAAAAAAGTAAACTTTAATAATGCGCCGACTATTACCCCGATCCAGTAGCCTTTATTTTCATCTTTAAAATTATTATACAGCCAATCAACTGATAAAATTAAAATTACATTACTAATCATTATAAACGGAACGACCGGAGCTAAAACCGCCGGTAAAAGACCTCCGGCTAAAGCCATTAAACTAGGGATTAAAGCAACTACCAAAGCGCTTCTGACACCAACTAAAAAAAGAGTAATAATTAAAATTGCGTTAATAATCGGGCCAGTAATCCATTGCAGATGGATAAAAAAAGGTAACAAAGTCGCTACTCCTGATAAAGTTAAAAAATTAACCAACGCCCGGACATTAACCCGAGCTAATGCTTGCTCTTTTAAGTAATCCATAATTTTAATATTTAAAAATTGTTAATCATAAATTACATATCCTAAATCAACAATAACAAATCGTAATTCGTCAACCTGCCTGCCGGTAGGCAGGTCGACAATCCCCGATCTCTATTCAGTTAAAATATTTGCCTTTGCCACAATTCCGTAAAGTGAATCTAATTTTTTTGTAAGTCCATTTATTTCTTCGGCTGTCCCTTCGACCGCAACACTAATTAAACCTGTGCAATTTGTAACACAGCTTTTCTGCGGATTTACACCTAATCGCGCCATAATTAGATGGCCATTATCAGTCAGCAGTTTATTCATT
The DNA here is from genome assembly GCA_043821805.1 of Patescibacteria group bacterium. Classification (GTDB taxonomy): domain Bacteria; phylum Patescibacteriota; class Patescibacteriia; order Patescibacteriales; family CAYMCJ01; genus JBDRCJ01. Next base: position 3,807 of record JBDRCJ010000048.1, on the reverse strand, counting down.
GCTGCCACGTTTTTTTGTCGATCCTTAACTAAAATTGAAATAATCGCTAAATGTTTTTTATCTGGCATATTTTTAATTTAATTTTATTCACAACCTGCATTTTTTTTACATTCATCCCTAGCCTCTCCTTCCGGCGCCATATCGCATACTTCGCAAAGTCTTTCACTTGCGTCTTCTTGCATTGTTTGAGCATCTTCGGGGGTAAAATCCTCCATAGTATCCGAAAAATCTGCCATTGCTTCGGTTACATCTTTAAACTCAACATCGTCTGGAAGCTGGAATTTTGAACTATCTTTTACCCAGGAACTGCATTTATATCCCATTTCCTTTTCTAAAGTATCTGTCTCTTTTTGCACATTATAATCCTCTCCTTGCGGTAATTCTTTTGTATTCATTTTTGTTCCGTTCGGTAAAAAACTGGCCCAAGTATAAATCCAATCGCCGTCAAATAAAGTAAAAGCCTCGCTTCTTTCATCGCCATCTAAAATTTCAATTTCACTTTTTGCTTTATTATCAGCGATATAAAGTACTCCAGTTGTATTAGTCCCGTCGTCCCGGGTTTCCTCATAAGTGCATTTCAAAGATTTTCCGCGAGTTAATAAATCCTTCATAGAACCGAAAAAACTTTCTTCTTCCTCCTGATTTTGCTCTTGATTTGCCTGCTGCTGTTCTTGCGGTTGGTCTGTTTTTTTACAACTGCTTAAACTAACTGCCAATAAGCAAAGCAAAAAAATAAAAAATGCTTTTCTCATATTTTTAACCTCCTTGCCGTTAATTATTACTTCTGTATATAAAATAATTTATATTTAAATATTACCATAATTTTAGACAAATGCAATTTACTCCCAATCAGACGCTCCTTAACACGGAATAAGAAATATCTTAACAATCCCAAAAATCCCAAATCTCACAATAATCCCATGTTTCTATCTCTTTCATTATTTATAATTAACATTACTTTCTCTTCTGATAACTAGTATGCAGTACCCGATGCTCTAAATTTCCCTTCTGCTTCTTAAGCCAATCTAATATTTCTAGCACACCTTTATTTTCATGCGCTTTCCTAATTTTTTTCTCTTTATCAATTTTATAAAGCGCTTCTATCCTTTTTTGTCTAGTTTCCGGAGTCGTCGGAATCGGCTGACCGCCGCCGCCGATACAGCCTCCTGGGCAGGCCATTACTTCTATATAATCATATTTATTTAAATTCTCTAGTACCGGCTTAATATTACCGATTCCATTAACTACGGCTATTCTTATTTTTTTATTAGCAACCATCACGTCGCTTTCTTTAATCCCAGCCAATCCCCTAACTTTTTTAAAATCAATCCTAGGAAGGCAAACTCCTTCTTTTTTACTACCGCAAGCTAAAAAATGTGCTGTACGCAAGGCCGCTTCCATAACTCCGCCTGAACCGCCGTAAATCACACCCGCGCCACTGTACTCGCCTAATTGGCTATCCGCTTGGCTTTTCTTTAAATTTTTAAAATCAATATTATTCTTTTTCATTAACCAGGCAAACTCTCTAGTCGTTAAAACATAATCAACGGGCCAATGGCCGTTAACTTTTAACTCTTTTCTGGTTGCTTCAAATTTTTTCGCTGTGCAGGGCATAATTGAAATAACCGAAATATTTTTTGGATTTATCTTCATTTTCTCTGCCCAAAAAGTTTTTATTGCTCCGCCGTTATGAATATGAGGCGACCGGGCAGTGGTCAAATTCTGAATTAATTCTGGATTATAAAATTCTAGATATTTTACCCAGGCTGGGCAGCATGAAGTTATCATCGGCATGGTGCTTTTCTTTTTTATTCTATTTATTAATTCTTCTGCCTCTACTATTGTCGTTATATCAGCCCCAAAGCTAACATCAAAAACATAATTAAAGCCAAGCTCTCTTAAACCGCTAACCACATGTTCAGTCATAATTTTCCCATATGGCACTCCGAATTCTTCACCAATACTAACTCTAATTGAAGGAGCTAATTGGGCAATTACTATTTTCTTTTTATCTTTTAATACTTTTTCTACCATTTCCCACTGGCTCTGCTCCTGCGCCGACCCGACCGGGCAATGAACCGCGCATTGGCCGCAATAAATGCAATCAATTTTTTTGTCCTTAACCGGCACAATCTCCTGGTCAGTCCCTTTGCCTTTAATTTCAAGATAATTAATTTTCTGGAGCATACTACAAGCGTCAATACAATTCCGGCAATCAATGCATTGCGTCCCGTCAATTTCAACCGCATTTGCGAACTTATAAACCTTTCTTTTGCCTTTTCTGTCAGGAAAACGCTTTATTTCAATTTTATATTTATCGGCTAAATCCAATAATTTACAATTTACCCGCCAGATGCATTCTGGGCATCTTTCAATATGCTCGGCGAAAATTAATTCAATATTTAAGTTTCTGGCTTTCTTTACTCTTTCGCTATCGGTTCTAATATCCAACCCCTCCTCAACTTCAGTTGAGCAGGCGGTCGCTAGTTTTTTCCGACCAACAATTTCAACCACGCAAACTCGGCAATTAGCTTTTGGTGGAAAATCAGGATGACCGCAAAGCCCGGGAATAAAAATATCATTTTCTTTGGCAACTTTAAAAATAGTCTGCCCTGACTCACAGCTTATAACTTTCCCATTTATTTTTATATTTATATTTTTCATTATTTATATTATTTAAAGCATTCGCAGATTACTTTTTTACTATTTTTCGGCAGGTTTATTTTATTCTCCGCCCACTCGGGTAAAACATTTTTAATAAATGATCTAATCGGAACCGGCACAACACAGCCTAAGCCGCAAAAAGCCGTATCGTCTAAATTGGTTAATAAATCACTGATTATTTTCCAATCAGGATTTGGATTATTAATAACTTCTGTTAATCGATAAACTCCTTCGCGGCAAGGAACGCACTGGCCGCAGGATTCTTCAAGAAAAAAATTTAGCCAATTCTTAATTAAATCTTTTGGCTTATTCTTTATAATACTATAAACCGTGATTGATCCGGCTCCAATTGCCGGAGTTTTTAACTGTTTGCTATTTAATATTTCGCCCGATCCATTACCGCCGACTTGCACAAAAAAAGGAAACTTTGGATAATTTTCAGTTTCCTTTAAAATTTTTTCAATAGTTAGGCTATCAGCTAAATCATAAACTCCATTATTCATGCAATCACCGTTAATTGTATAAAATCTCTTATTTTTAAATTCTCCTTTAGCTACTAAGCTAACGTTATATAGTGTTTCAACATTATTAATTAAAGTTGGATACTCCCATAAACCGTTTGTCGGCGGAAAAGGCGGGCGCAGTCTTGGTTCAATTCTCCGGCCTTCAATCGCGTTTAAAATAGAAGTTTCTTCTCCACCGATATAGCCTGATCCAATTGGCTTAATAAAAAGCTCAATCGGATTTTTCCAAATTAAATCTATTAATTTGCTGGCATATTTTTTATGATATTTATGATTAATGTAAATATAGGCTTTTTCTGCTGACAAAAAATCAATGGCAATTTTTATGCCATCAATTACTCGGTCACCGAAATTCTCTAAAATATAACCGTCTTTGCTAACGCCCGGCTCGCCTTCGGATGCATTGCAAACTACATACTTTTTCTCTCCCTTAGCTTCTTTTACCATCTGCCATTTCTCTGCAGTTGGAAAACAGGCTCCGCCCCGGCCAACCAAGCCAGCTTGTTTTATTTTATTTAAAATATTCATAAATTAATGTATCTTTGGTCCCTCCACTGTCTCTAATGCTAATTTTAAAAATTCATCATCTTTTAAACATAAATCTGTATATCTTTTAAAT
>JBDRCJ010000047.1:0-5672 GCA_043821805.1 Patescibacteria group bacterium | reverse complement strand
TTTAGAAGAATACGTAGAAAACGCAAAAAAATTAATTCAGGCGGCAAAACAAACTGGCGCCGACGCGGTAAAATTTCAAACCCATGTTCTAGAAGATGAATTTTTAAATTTAGATATTGTTTCCCCTCATTTTAAAGAGAGCGATCGTTATAACTGGGTTAAACGAAACGAACAAGCAACGCCGTTGGAATTTTGGCAGGAATTAAAAAAATACGCTAATCAATTAGGAATCGTATTTTTTTCAACTCCCATGAGCCGGAGAGCGGCGCAAAAGTTAGAACAAGTCGGGGTAGAATTGTGGAAAGTTGGCTCCGCTGATATTTTAGATTTTGCTATACTTGATTTTATAGCCGAAACTGGCAAGCCAATAATAATTTCTTCGGGCATGAGTACCTTAAAAGAAATTGATAAAGCGATTGAATTTTTAAAAGCCCGAACTGATAATATTGCCTTGCTTCATTGTGTTTCAAAATATCCCTGTCCGGCCGAAGAATTAAATCTTCATACGATTGAATTTTTAAAAAACCGTTATAATCTACCGACTGGATTTTCAGATCACTCGCTTGGTTATGAATCAGCCGTAGCCGCGGCCCAATTAGGCGCGCAAGCAATAGAAAAACATTTTTCATTCGGCCGTGAATTATGGGGGGCTGACCATAAAGTATCAATGACGCCTGATGAATTTAAAGTTATGGTGGATAAGATAAGGAATAAAGAAATAGTTAATTTAGCTAATTATGGCCGGTCGGCAAAAATATTAAATCGCGATGAAGCAGTCTTTCGTCCTATTTTTCGCAAAGCTTTAATGGCCGGGCAGGATTTAAGAGCGGGCGAGGTTTTAACGAAAGAGAAAATTTACGCTATGCGCCCGCAAAAATATGCTGGCGGTCTACCGTCGGAAGAATATGAGAATATTATTAACAAAGAACTAAAAAAAGATTTAAAAAGATATGAACCAATAACCTGGGAAGCAATAAAAAACGGTAGAAAAAGGAAAATTTGTTTTGTTATTACTTCAAAAATTCATTATAGCCGCAGTAAAATAATTTTAGAAGAATTAAAGAATCGGGAAGATATTGAATTGCAGTTAATTATCGGCGCATCTTCTATTTTAGAAAAATATGGTGATATCAGCTCGCTTTTGGAAGAAGATGGATTTAATTATAACGCGAAGATTACCATGACTTTAGAGGGCGGAAATCCGGTTGCGATGGCCAAGACAACAGGAATCGGAATAACTGAATTTGCGACTGCCTTTGATAACCTCCAACCTGATTTAGTGATAGTACGCGGTGATCGCTATGAAATTTTATCTGCAGCGATTGCGGCTGCTTACTTAAATATTTCGCTTGCCCATATTGAGGGCGGTGATGTTACCGGAACAATTGATGAAAGCGTGAGGCATGCTGTTACAAAATTAGCTCATATACATTTTGCCACTAACGAAGAATCAAAAAAGAGGATTATTAGAATGGGAGAAAACCCTGAATACGTATTTAATTTTGGTGCGCCTGAATTAGAAATTGTTGCCAGAAATAATTACCGGGTTTCCAATGAATTTATTAACCGACTTGGAGTCGGAGATGTAGTAGATATAAATAAGCAGTATTTAATGGTTATCCAGCATCCGGTAACTTCCGAGTTTGGTAGTAATAGAAAATATGTTGAAGAGACCTTGTCGGCTATATATGAATTAGGCATTCCGACTATTTGGTTCTGGCCAAACGTTGATGCTGGTACTGACGAGGTTTCAAAAGGAATTCGAGCTTTTCGAGAAAAAAGAAACCCGAAGCATATTCGTTTTATAAAATTTGTTCCCCCCGAAGAATTTATCGGACTATTAAAAGGAAGTTCTTGTTTGATCGGAAATTCTTCTTCTGGGATTAAAGAATCTTCTTTGCTAGGTACCCCAGTAGTTAATATTGGCACTAGGCAAAGTAATAGGTTGCGAGCCCATAATGTAATTGATGTTAATTATAGTAGAGAAGAAATTAAGGAGGCAATAAAAAAACAGCTGGCACATGGGAAATATGCGCCAAGCAATATTTACTATAAAAAAGATACTGGAAAATTAATTGCCGATACTTTAAGCACAATTGATTTATACGTACAAAAAATGTTTCATAATTAAATGAAAAAGTTAAAAATTTAGATTATAAATTAAATAAATTATTCTTATGTATAAAAATAAAATTATTTTGGGGGTTATAACAGCCCGTGGAGGGTCAAAAAGCATCCCAAAGAAAAATATAATTAATTTAGCGGGAAAGCCTTTAATCACTTATACAATAGAGGCTACTAAAAAAAGCCGTTATTTAACTCGGACAATTGTTTCAACCGATGACCAAGAAATTGCCGATATTGCAAAGAAATATGGAGCTGAAGTGCCATTTTTACGGCCGGCTCATTTAGCGCAAGATCAAAGCACTTCGATGGAGGTAGTCCAATATTGTTTAAAATGGTTTAAAGAAAATGAAGACAAAAATTATGATTATTTGATGATTCTGCAGCCGACTTCGCCATTAAGAACAGCTAAGGATATTGATAATTGTATTATAAAAGCCATTGATACTGGAGCAGATTCAGTTATGAGTATGAAAGAAATGGAAGACTTCTCAATTAAAAAATTAAAAAGGATTGAAAATGATTTAATTTTGCCTTGGCTCAAAGAGGAGGGCAAGGAATCAAGCCGCAGGCAGGACTTAGATAAAGTTTATAAAAGAAATTGTGCAATTTATTTAACTAAAACTGAGTTAATTATACAGGGCGATTTATTTGGTAGCATATCCCGTCCTTATCTAATGCCAGATGAAAGGTCGGTTGATATTAATAGTTTAGTTGACTTAGATATTGCTGAGTTTTGGCTTAAAAAAGAGAAAAACATTTAAACATTTAAAGATATGAAAATACTATGTACAATTGGGAGCGTATTTACTCCTAAGGCAAAAGAAATTTTAAGCACTCTAGGACAGGTTGACTGCCTTAATTTAACCCAGAGCGAACTAGTAGAGAAAATAAAAAATTATGATATTATTTTGGTTGGTTTGGGTCTTGAAGTTAATAGACAAGTTATTGAAAATGGTGAAGATTTAAAAGTAATTGCCACTGCTACTACCGGCTTAGATCATATTGATATTAATTACGCAGAAGGAAAGAATATAAAAATTTTAAGCTTAAAAGGAGAGAATGAATTTTTAGACACAATCACAGGAACAGCCGAGTTGGCGTTTGGGTTAATAATTGATTTGCTAAGATTAACTCATCCAGCCTTTAATTCAGTAAAAAATTATGAATGGGACAGGGAAAGATTTCGCGGGCATAATTTAAGCGGGCGAACTTTAGGTATAGTTGGTTTAGGCCGTTTAGGCAAAATGATGGCTAGATACGGCAAAGCTTTTGAGATGAAAGTAATCGCCAATGATCCTTACATTAATGATGAAACTTTTAGTCAACTGAAATGCAGAAAAGTTGACTTTAATACTTTATTAGCCGAGAGCGATTTAATTTCAATACATGTTCATTTAACCGATGAAACAGCTAATATGTTTAATAAAAAAGTATTTAATAAAATGAAAAATACTGCTTATTTAGTAAATACAGCCCGGGGCAAAATAGTAAATGAAGAGGATATTTTAGTGGCATTAAAAAATAAGCAGATTGCCGGTTACGGGGCTGATGTCCTAAGCGGAGAGTTGGAGTTTTCTAAAAATTTTTCAAATTATCCTTTAGTAGAATATGCAAAAAATAATTATAATTGTATTATTGTGCCCCATATCGGGGGCATGACCTACGAATCAAGGGAAGCCACAGATATTTTTATAGCCGAAAAAATAAAAAATAATATTAATTAAATTATTTAACATAATATAGCTCATATAATTATTATGTATTATAAAAATCCTAAATCAAATAGAGAAAATCCTTTTAATAAGGTTTATAATGAAAAAGAGTTTAAGAATGTTTTAAATAATAGAGAAAAGCCGGCTAAATTTCCTTATTTAGTTGATATTGAGCTAACTAATTTTTGCAATTTAAATTGTATTTTTTGCGGCCAGCAAACAATGAAGCGTTCGAAAGGTTTTATGGATGAAAAAATTTTTAAAAAAGCGATTGATGAATGCGGCAAAAATAAAACCCCGGTTCGTTTTATTAGGTGGGGAGAGCCGTTTCTTCATCCGAAAATATTTGAATTTATAAACTATCTAAAAGGAAAAGGCTTGTTGCTACATATTACGACTAATGGGTTAGCAATTAAAGAGCCGCAGATTAAAAGCTTAGCTGAATCTGAAGTTGATTCTTTAATTTTTTCTTTCCAAGGAGCGTCTAAGAAACAATACGAGTTAATGAGAAATAATAAACAATACAATAAGTTAAAGGCTAATATTTTAAAATTAATAAAATTAAGGGGAGATAATCCTAAGCCATTCATTCATATTTCTTCAACCATGACTAATGAAACTGAAAAGGAAATTAAGGAGTTTATTAAATATTGGGGCTCAATTGTTGATTCAGTGGGAACCGGTAGTACTAATCTTTCCAAGCTTTCTAATAATCAAATAAAAAAGTTTGCCAATATTAAAAAACTTGATTATTTAAGAAAACAGGAGAAAATTAAAAAATGTTACCGGCCCTGCACGGAAGTTTACCAAAAGCTTTCCTTAGATTGGGATGGAAAAATAAGCGGCTGCTGCGGCGATTATGATAATTTTATGACGGTAGGGGATCTGAATAAAGATGCATTTTACGATATTTGGAATAAGAGCTGGAAATTAAATAATTTCAGAAAAATGCTGGATAGCAGCATGTTTAAAAGTTTAACTTTATGCAGTACTTGTTTCCATACTTATAATGAATTCTAAGTTATTGCCTTGCGCCACCGCTAAAGCTTAAGCGACACGCGGTCGGCCCGCCTTCAACGAATGCATTTCGGGCAAAGCCCCCCACTACCCGCCCGACCGCTTGACAGCGTCAAGGCGGGCGCGGCAAATGGGGCACATCCGAATGAATGTTAATGTCTTTTCACTAATTTATTATCAATTATTTATTTTTATGAATTTTTTAAACAAAAAAATAATAGCGGTTATTCCAGCCAGAGGCGGTTCTAAAAGTATTCCTTTAAAAAATATCGTCCCGCTGGCTGGCAAGCCGTTAATTTATTATTCAATAAAAACCGGCTTAGATATTGGCTTTGATCGTTTAATAGTGTCAACTGACCATGATGAAATTGCTAAAGTCTCTGAAAAGTATGGAGCAGAAGTAATAATTAGGCCGGCTGAATTATCTAAAGATGAATCTCCGACCGTAGACTGTTTAAAGCATGTTTTAGACGAGTTAAAAAAAGAAAACTGTATTCCTGATTTAGTAGTTTTATTGCAACCAACTACCCCGATAAGAACGAAGAAATCAGTAGAATCTGCGATTGAAAAATTTATAAAGGTTACTGGCCAATATGATTCTTTAATGCCTTTTTGCGAAGTTGAAGGAAAGGTCGGTAAAATAGTTGACGGCTGCTACCAGCCGAATTATCAGCCTGGAACCAGGCGTCAAGATATGGAGAAACTATATCGGGAATGTGGCTATGTTTATATTTTTAAGCCTGATTTAATAAATATTAAAGATATGTTTGGGCAGAAAATATTTCCTTTTATAATTAAAGATTTTGCCGAAACAAT
>JBDRCJ010000046.1:0-4784 GCA_043821805.1 Patescibacteria group bacterium | reverse complement strand
GATTGTTAAGCCGTAAAAATTAGAGTATTTTTTTCCCGCTCCTAGCTTTGCTTCAGCCCAGACGAAGCAATTGCCGTCATTATCCATAATAGCAGGCAAGCCGATTTTATCTTCAAGCTCTTTGCCGAGATTAACTTCATTAAGAATAGGAATATTTGGCGACTTTGTAATAATTTGTTTATTAAAATCAACCGTTCCGGCAATGCTAAGGCCAAGCCCTTCAATTTTTATTTTCTCTTTTTTTGCTTTTTCTAACAGTGGGTCAATTAAAGCTTTAAGCATGGTTAGAAGTTGGTTTAAATTTTCTTTCGGAGTAGCCAAGCTATAATCAGCGATTACTTTTTGGCCGTCAAATAAAACCGCCTTCATGTTAGTACCGCCGATGTCTACACCGATGGTGTGTTTTTTATTATTTTTTAACATAAATTATACTTTAATAATCAATAACCCTGCCTTGCCGGCAGGCAGGCAAATTCCAAATAAAATTTAATAAACAATACTTAATAATTAAACTATTTTCTTTTTTCTATTATTGAGCTGAAAATTTTAGTTAACTCCATCGCCTCTTGGATTAATTCATTTTGTACTTTTTTATCTTGAGCATAAGGGATACACAGGCGTAATCACAAATGGCTTTCTTTAGCTTCTTTGCGACAAATTTTTATTCGGTGAAAAAAATCCTTTTTACTTAAACATTCATTGGCTTCAATATAATTTGCTGCTTGAGAGCCTGATGATCTGATTAATTGTTTTCCATATTCAATGTTTGAAATTGTCCGTGGTAATTTTTTTACAAAATCTCTACACTTTTTTGCAAATTTAAAAGTTCTTTCTTCTAAATCAAATTCGTGCATATTTATTATTAGTTATTAAATATTGTTTGTATATTGGAATTTGATTATTAATCACCTAATTGAAATTTTATAAATTAATTCTAGAATAACCCACGGGCTTCTTCCCACATCTCCGGCCGTCCTTGCTCGCGCTCCCAGTACCAGTACTCGGCTCCCCAGAGATAGAATTCTTTAAAGCCGGCCTTATGAGAAAATTCAATTATTTCTTTAAATTTTTTTAAGCTCATAGTTCGGTCGCGGTCGGTTTGGCTTAAATTCTGATAAGGCACTGGTCCCCATGGTTCAGCTTGCAGTTCGCTTACTATCCATTTTTTCGGGCTGGCAAAGATGTTAACGATATTTTTCTTAAATCTAAAAAAACCAGGGCTAATCGGGTAATGAACATAACGTTTTAGCTGCTTAGAATAAGTATCGCGGTACAGAGTAGTGCCGAAAATATCAGCCCGGCGGGCCGCCGGAATCCAAAAAGATAATTCCCCAGAATCAGTGATGATAACTGGCCGGGAGTCCATTTCATGGGCCAAGGCGATTTCTTGGTCTAATAAATTTTTATCAAGTTTTGGACAATCGCCAAAATGGGTTAAAAATGGCTCGTTTTCTATCTGCCAGGCAATAATATTTTTATTTTCCCGGTATCGGTTGATTGTTTTCTCAATGTAGGCTAATATTTTTTCACCCCTAGCTTGGTTATCAAGACTTTGTGTCCATTCTGGAAAATGGCATTCTGGCCAGCGGGGCAGACGGCCGCCGACTGCTAAAATAATTTCTATATCGCGTTTTTCAGCTTCGTTTATTTGCCAGTCTAAATCATCCCAAAAATACTCATTATTGCTAAATTCTATTTCGTCCCAATATGCGGGCAAGCGCAATTTTTTTATTTTTAAATCGTCTAAAATCGATAAATAAACAGTTTGCCAGTCAAAGCCTAGGCTAGAAGCTTGTTTTTTAGAAAAAGTAACTCCGTATTCAAGTTCTATTTTTTCATAAATATGCCCGTGGCTCATTAGAAAAATGATGATGAAAAAAATTATTATGAAAAAAAATGTATATTTTATTTTTTTAAACATAATTTTGTGAACGAGGAATTAGGTACTTAGGGCATAGGGCTTAGGTACTTGGGAATTTAAGATTTTAGATTTAAGATCGTAAGATTATAACTAGAAATTGGACATTTGTTATTTTATAAATCTTATTAATCTTTGCTCGTAATTAGTGTTCGTTAGTTTATAATGGGCAAAGATATGTATGATTAATATGAATAATGAGTGCGATAGCTAGATTGTTCCTTAAAGCTATTTGCACATCCAAATCATGCTGCCGTGAGTAATATCAAAAACGCAATCAGTCACAAAAGTAGTAAGTGCCCAAGCCATTATAATAATAATTAAACCGATAATGCTAGCTTGAATTCGGCCAAGAGCTTCTCGAGTTTTTTCTTCATTACCGCCAGAAAGCATATATTTATAGCCAGCAATTACTAATAATAAGACAAATATGACTCCCATAAACCCGAGAAAGACTTTAATTATGCGCACCGCAATTAAGCGCGGATCAGGGTTTTCATCACCGCCGAAAACCGTTTCTAGATCTTTATTGCCGATTTGCTGCTCCCATAAATTGCTTTGAGCCGAAACTTCAGGAACGGCTTGAATTAAAATAAAATTGGCCAGAAATAAAAAAATAATTAAAAAAATTGGCCAGAAATAAATTTTAGTAATTTTCATATGGTTTGTGATATAATTTAATTAGACACTAGGCAACTAATAATTAGACAACTAGAAATTAAATTAAAACACATTCTAGCTGTCTAGTTGTCTTTATTATATTATAACAAAATTAATAGACTTAATATATAGCTTTTATGAATTTATCAACCAAAGTCGCCTATAATACAATTGTCCAGCTTATTAGTAAAGTAGTTGCCACTGCCTTAGGTTTAATAGCAATCGCTATCATGACTCGTAGTTTAGGGCAAGCAGGATTCGGTCAATATACGACTATAATTACCTTTCTATCATTTTTTGCGATTATTGCTGATTTTGGCTTAACTTTAGTAACAGTGCAAATGATTAGCCGGCCCGGAATTGAAGAAAATAAGGTTATTAATAATCTTATTAGTTTGCGTTTAGTATCGGCTGTTTTATTTTTAGGCATCGCGCCTTTAATTGTAATATTTTTTCCTTATGAGCCAATCATAAAATTAGGGGTAGCGGTGACTGCTTTATCATTTTTATTTATTTTATTAAATCAGATTTTTGTCGGCCTTTTCCAAAAAAAATTAAGGATGGATAAAGTAGCGATAGCGGAAGTAATCGGCCGGGTAGTTTTAGTGGCCGGAGTGTGTTTAGCCATAAAATTAAATTATGGTTTATTAGGAATTATGGTAGCGACGGTTATCGGCAGCGCAATTAATTTTTTATTTCATTTTATATTTTCCTGGTCTTATGTTCGGATAAAACTTGAGTTTGATTTAAAAGTTTGGCAGCAAATCGCCATATTCGCCTGGCCGATCGCTTTAACAATTGCCTTTAATTTAATTTATTTAAGAGCTGACACTTTAATTTTATCATTAATTAAAACTCAAGCCGAAGTTGGAATTTATGGGGCTGCTTATAAAGTGATTGATGTTTTAGTTTCAATTCCATATATGTTCGCTGGAGTGGTTTTGCCGATTTTAACTTTAAGCTGGGCAAAGAAAAATATTGAATATTTTAAGGGAGTGATGCAGAAATCTTTTGATCTATTGGTAATTTTAGCTATTCCTATGATTTTCGGAACCCAGATTTTAGCTAAACCAATTATGGTTTTAGTCGCCGGAGATGATTTTGCAGTTTCCGGAGTTCCTCTGCGGATTTTAATATTTGCAGCTGGCGCTTTATTTTTTGGCGCAATGTTTTCGCATGCGATTATAGCTTTAGGCAAGCAGAAAAAAATTATCAACGCATATATTTTTACTTCTCTTACCGCCTTAGCCGGCTATTTAATATTTATTCCCCGTTTTTCATATGTCGGAGCGGCCTGGGTTACAATTTATAGTGAATTATGTATTTTTCTCGCCGGTCTTTATTATGTCTATAAATTTTCTCGTTTTAAGCCGAATTTTAAAGTTTTCCTTAAAGCCTTGTTTGCTTCGTTAATAATGACTGGGGTAATTTATCTTTTACCAGACACTTTTTATAATACTGGATTAGGTTTAATTAATACTCTGGCAATAGCCGCTTTAGTTTATTTTTTCTGCCTTTATTTAGTAAAAGGCATAACTAAAAAAGACATTTTAGATTTATTTAATAAATAACATGACTTACTCTTTATTATTTAATATATAAAGAAATCCACCGGCGAAGCCGGTCGTCCGCGGTTACATATTGCGGACGAAGTCAGTTTGTACTAAGATATAGGACTAACTAATAATTATTAGTAAAACCTATGTCTCAAAACAAACTAAAAAATTATAAAAAACTAGCTCACGTCACTTACGATTGCCGTTATCATCTAGTCTGGGTGACAAAGTACAGATTTAAAATAATAGATGAAGAGGTGAAAACAGCTCTAAAATGGAGTATAAAACATATCTGCGACTGGAAAGAAATCGAAATAATCGAAGGAACAGTTGGCGAAGAGCATGTTCATCTATATCTCCAAATTCCGCCAAAATATTCTATTTCCGATGCCATGAAATGGATCAAGGAGAAAAGCTCGGAAAAACTATTAAAATCATTTGATAAATTAAGTAAGCAGTATTGGGGACGTCATCTTTGGGCTAGAGGCTATTTTGTATCGACAGTAGGAATTACGGATGAAATAATAAGAAAATATATAGAAAAACATCGTGAGGAAGAAAAGCAAGAATTTCTAAATAAATGGGATAAACCAGAGGACGAAGTCCGTTAATTAATTAATTCCACCGGCAAGGCCGGTGTGTAGTTTAAT
>JBDRCJ010000045.1:0-3642 GCA_043821805.1 Patescibacteria group bacterium | reverse complement strand
AATGTAAAAGTGTACATAAAGTTTTTCATTCATGTACACTTCATGTTAATATGCTAAACATTTAAATTTCAACTTAATGTTATAAGTTAATAAATTTGTATTTAAATGTCAATTATATTGTAGATATTGAGTGCAATTTTTGTTTTAGGTATTTTTTAAAAACTCATCCCCTGTGAATCCCCCTCTCTTACAAATAAGCTTGCTTCGAATTTTAAGCCTTTATATCCTTTATAGAAGAGGGAATAAAAGGGGTAAGCCCAAAAATAAAAATCAGGAGTAGACAAATACTTAACCCCTTATTAAATTATAATTTGACAAAAAAAACAATAAAAGAGGTTAAGTATGAATGAAAATATCAAAAATGTAACAATAAATCAATTAGCAAATATGTTATTTATACCTCAAGAACTTATTCAATCCTTGATGGTGAAGCATAATTTAGTTGAAAAACGGAAAAGGATATTTTTTTTCGCAGACTTTCTTTTTGCTTGTTTTTGGTGTTTATTTCATGGAGTTACGAGACACCAAGATCGCAAATCGTTTATGAAAAGGTTATTTAATGTTGTGTTAAGTAATAATGCAATGTCAGATAGACTTTCCGCTATACCATCTGCTTTTTTCAGTGATTTATTAAAAATTATACAACCACAAATAAATCAAATTCCTAGTAAAAAAAAGCGAGAGCAAGTCAAATTAATGGTGAGAAATATTTTGATTGAAGATGCGAGTATCTTTAAAATTGATAATAGGTTAGAAAGTATCTTTAAAAATATACCGGGTTGTAAATCTGCTGGCTTAAAACTTTATTTAAGTTATAATATATTTGATGATAATAATTTATCGGCAAGTATAAAACATGCAAGATTTTCTGACATGAAAAAAACTGGAAAAAAAACTAAACAAACAATCGAAATACGGGATAGAGGCTGGTTTAGCTGGCAAAATCTATGCAATTATCAAAATGATGGAAAATATTATATAAGTAGGATACAAAGACAGGTAAATCCGCTTATAACAAAGGTTTACAAGGGCGACCCCGCGTTTATCAAGCAGAAATTCCAGTCACTAAATCTTGATGGCTATTCTGAAGTGGATTTTGAGATAAAACCTTTCAGAGACTCATCTGGTTCTATATATCGTTTGGCGGATGACACAGTCTTTACACTTCGAATGAAAGGTAAAAAGCAGGATGATGGGTGGTATTGGTATGTAATGTACCTTCCAAACGTTGATGACTTAAGCTTTTCGGATGTTCATGCACTTTATCGGGTTCGATGGCAGATTGAAGAAATGTTCAGAGAAATAAAGCAGGCGTTCGGCGGCGATAGATTGAGGCTTCGCAATGAAAACAGCGTTATTAACCATATTTATATGATGTTGATATCGTATTTGGTTTGTAAATGCTTCCTAAGGGTAATTGCAGATGTTAATCATAAGTCTCCTTCAGGCTTTATGCTTGATACATGTATGAAAGGCTCTTTAAGACACGAATTCTTAAGTATCGTTTTTCATTTGATTAAAAACCCATTAATTACAAAGCAGCAATTGCACAATATTTCCAAGTATTTTTGTGAATGCACCTATTCACCTCATAGAGCAAATAGCTCTCGGAAGTCTCGCTTAAATAGAGTTATGAGAAAATTTGAGGTCCCTTCCAATGAATAGAAGCGAGTTTAACCTATTTATTTTAATCTCTTGTGTCCCTGCTTACCTTTACCAGAGAGCGATTAGGTGCTAAAGATTAGTAGTAAGCTTATTTGTAAGAGAGGGGGATTCACAGACCGTCCAACGGAATAAGTGAATATTCATAAAAAATAAAAAAAAGGGAAATTGGAATTTACTATCTAGCAAACTTTTATTATATTTAATTTATGAGCACACAAAGAAATAAAAGTCAAATGCAATTAATTCAACTTGATGTATCTCAGTATATGAAAGCTAATCATTGGTCATTGATATTAAATGAAATATTTGAGCAGATGGATTTTAGCAAGTTAGAATGGAAAAAAACAAAAAATGCCACTAAACAAGAACCTTATGAAGCTGAGTTATTAGCTAAACTATGGTTATCAGGATATTTTTATAGAGTACGATCATGTAGGAAGTTAGCTCAGCTTTGTGAGGATAATATTGGTTGTATATTTTTTTTACAAAATGCTAAATCACCATGTAAAAGTACTTTAAACGATTTTAGAAAGCAAAATCTGGATGAATTAGCTAAATTATTAGCACATACAGTAATAATAGCAAAAGAGCTTGGATTAATAAAAGGTAATATATTTATTGATGGGACAAAAATTAAAGCTGATGCAAGTTACAAAAACCGTATTGACAAAAATAAACTATCAAAAGAATTAGAAGAATTAACAGAAAAATGCAAAGAATATCTTTCTTCAATTGAGGATTCAACGGATGACGCAGACAAAGATATACTAAATAGAAAAATTAATAATTTAAATGAACGTAAAACTACAATAATCGACAATCTTAGCTTATTAAACAGCTTAAATGTAGATAAATTAAATACTTCCGATATGGATAGCATTGTTGTAAAAGACAATGATCAATATTATGATGGCTACAATGCTCAGGTTGCAACTGATAACCAAATAATAATTTGTGCAGATGTTGTTGCAGAGCCGAATGATTATTATCAGCTTGAGCCTATGGTGAACAAATGTTTAAATATCGATAATTATGATCCAGAGAGTGTTACAGCAGATTCTGGTTATGAAAATAGTGAACATCTTTCATCTTTGGAAGATAAAATCGACATATTAGTAGTCCCACAGACGCCTGAAAATACATCTTATAAATATAAATATTTTACAACAACTGATTTTAAATACAATCTAAAAAAAGATGTCTTTATCTGTCCAAATAATATGGAATTAACATATTATAGAGATAAAAATAAAACAAATAAAAACGGAACTCTTGTACTGAAAAATGTTTATAAAGCTATTCAGTCAGATTGCAAGATTTGTCCGATTAAGGATAAATGTTTTGGTGGTAATAAATCACGAAGAGAACTTGTAATTCGACATGATTTTCAAATAATTAATAAAAATACAGAAAAAGCAAGAAGTAAAATTGGTAAAACTCGCTTGAAAAAAAGAAGTATGGATGTAGAAGCTGTATTTGGTGCAATGAAAGGTTATGACGGAATATTGTCATTCCTGCTTGTAGGGCTTGAAAAGGTTAAATGTGAATGGTCACTTCTTTGCATTGGGCATAACTTGAGGAAAATTGTGTCTTCTAAAATCAAGAAAACTGTTATATTGGTGAAATTATTGCATTATTTTTCATTATTTTTAAAATATTATCCTAAATTATCTAAAATTTGTACAAAAAATAGATTTGAATCAATTATTGATAAGGTTTAACTTTCTATTTATTAATTTTTGTGCATCAAATCTTATTTTGAAATCTAAAAATGGACGGAATCAATTAAAGGGTTACCCTTATTTTGGACAGTCTGTATTTGGGGGATATGCGATTTTTTTTATTAAGATTTTTATTATTTTTATAATTGCTAATTATCGACAATTTTTCCAAATCGCTGCTAATTGTCATTGCGAGGAGTGTAATGACGAAGCAATCTCATAATTAATCTAAAACAAAATGAGATTACTTCACTAC
>JBDRCJ010000044.1:0-4012 GCA_043821805.1 Patescibacteria group bacterium | reverse complement strand
TGGTTTGTGCTTTATTATCCTTTATTTTTTATTGGCAAATTATTACATCCATATCTTGGATTTAATTAAATGTCCAACCACTCTGCCCCCCTTGCATTATTTTTAAAAAGTGTGGTATGATGCGGGTAAGTTAAAAATTATCATGTGGGATGGACATCCTTGATGCTGGTTTTTCAAACGAGTATATTAAAGACAATATGCAAACAGCAACTTTTCCTAAAATAAATCAGCGCGCTAATATGATAGCAGAGTCAGATCAAATGCTATCGGTTCAGTTAATAAAAGAACGGCTTAGTGGCCCATTTTTGTCATGGACAGGAATTAAAAAAAAGATCAAGCAGGATTTTAAAAAATTTAAAATAGACCGCTAATAAGATAATATGCATCAAATTGAATTTCACGAAAAAGTTAGCGAAGATTTGATGGTTTGGTATAATGCGGGTCAGGTTTTAAAAATTATTGATAAAATTTATTATCGCTTAAGTTTATCAGCAGAGCCGGATGGCAGAGTAATTAAAAGGTTGCATTATATTCCAGTTCCTGTATTTTTTGAATATAAAGTCCGCAGAGATTTGCGGGCTATTTTTTATGTTAGCGAGAAAACAAGGATTATTCGTGTTTTAGGATGTATTCATAAAGGAGCGGCTCGAAAGGTGTTTGATAGGCGCTTAGAGATTTTTTTAAGAAGAGTTTATGATTTTAAGTAAATACGCGATTACTAAATTGCTAAAAATTGAATTTTTAGATGAAGGGGTATTCTCAATAGTCTTTCAACATTTTTAAAAAGTGTGCTATGATGCAGGCAGAATGAAAAGTAAAGTTTTAAATTATCATTATTATTGAGCCAGTAGATGGGGTTTTTGCAGGAATTAAAAACTTTTTAGGCCTAATTTTAGGCCTTTTTTATTTTGCGTCAAAACTATTGACAATGTGTGTGTGTGTGTGTGTGCTATGGTGGAAAGTCCGAAATGGACGGTGGTTCTTTGACAAATTTTTGGAAATAAATACTTTATAGTAGGAGGTTTTATTATGGGGACTACATTGAGGACCGAAAAGTGGGGTAAAATATATTACAATCCCAAAAATGATGAATTCTCAGCAGAGATATATAGCAATACAAGAAGTAAAACCCCACACCCCCAAAGTCCTATAGGGATTGGTTGGTTGATCACTGGCGCCTGTAACCTAAAATGTATTCATTGTTATGGAAATAGTGAGGATTTACCTAAAAAAATACTTTCCACCAATGAGTGCTTAGATATAGTTGAGCAAATAGCTCAAGCCGGTATAATGAGAGTGGTTATATCAGGAGGCGAGCCGTTACTTAGGGATGATGTTCATATCATTATTGAAAAAATGCATCGTCTTGATATTAGTGTTGTGCTAGGTACCAACGGTTCTTTTATTAATCTTGATAATGTCAAATTCCTTAATAAATGCACGAAAGTAGAAATTAGCTTTGACGCGGCTAATCAAGATTTATTTAATAGAATACGTCCTAGTAGGCAAAAGCATGGAGACGCTTGGAATGAAACAATCAATGCTATGCAGTTATGTGTCGAAAATGGTATAATGGTTAAGGCTTTGACTTGTATTAATGTATGGAATCAATATCAAATTAATGAAATTGCAAGTATATTGACTTTTCTTGATATTAAAGAGTGGGGCTTATCATGGATTACACCGGCGGGAAGAGCTATAAAAAATTATACGAATCTTATTCCGCAAGAAGATGTGATAAGAAATGAAATAATACAAGTGGTAAAGCATTATCCAGATTTAAAAATTAAGTATTCAAATTATGGACAAAAATTAAGCAAATACTATTTTCTGATTTTACCTGATGGAACTATAGCAACAGAGGATGTTGTTATAGGGAAAAAGATAAATTTAGGCAAGTTGCCGCAAACGGATATACTTGACCTTTGGAACAATACAAACTTCAACCTATCGCAACATTTCCAAAAATGGATCGGGAATCGGTATAAATATATTTAGAGGAATTATTTAAAGGGCGATTATTTTATAATTGCCCTTTTCGCTCTAATATTAAATATTATATAGCCGTAGCTTTTAAAATAGTGCAAAATTTGACATACTATATTAGATTTATAATAAAAATTTTTAACCCTTTATTTGATTATGGAAAAGTTAGATTTTGTAAATACAAATGATATGGTTATTGGTTCTGCTTATAAAAATATTATCTATGAGCAGAAATTGCCGCATAGGATAGTACATGTGCTTATTTATAATACTCAAAAAGAAATTGCTTTGCAATTGCGAAGCGATAATAAATCGTTTTGTCCATTA
Organism: Patescibacteria group bacterium; assembly: GCA_043821805.1. GTDB lineage: Bacteria > Patescibacteriota > Patescibacteriia > Patescibacteriales > CAYMCJ01 > JBDRCJ01. The sequence continues at coordinate 1,699 of JBDRCJ010000044.1, read as the reverse complement.
CATTGGAGCACTGCTGTAGGAGGTCATGTAAAATCTGGTGAAACTTGTCTTGAGGCTGCATTGCGTGAAACAAAAGAAGAGCTTGGTTGTAGTCCCAAAATTAATTATTTACAAAAATATTATTATGAAAGCGCAGGCGGGGATAAAAAATTTCTTAGTATCTTTAAAGCTTTTTACAATGGACCTTTTTATATTAATAAGAAAGAAGTAAAAAATATGAAGTATTTTAAATTATCTAAAATTAAGCTTATGATCAGTCAAAAACAAAAAATGCATCCTGAATTGTTATTTATACTACAGAGACTTTATTTCAATAATCAAATATTGTAAAATACCATTGTATGACAGATTATAATTGTATGACAGAGGTATTAAAAAATAAACTTATAAGAATTGCCAGATCAAAGATTGCAGATGACGATCCTTCGCACGATATTCATCATGCTTTACGAGTTGTAGGGTATGTAGAATTACTGTCAAAAGAAGAGGGGGCTGATTTAGACATACTAATACCAGCGGCATTGTTTCATGATATTGTTAATTATCCAAAAAATGATCCAATGTCGCTAAAATCAAGCACAGAGAGCGCAGTAATCGTAGGTAAAATTTTAAGTCAAATCTCTGAATATCCTCAAAATAAAATTAAATTTGTTCAAAGAGCTATCCAAAACTGCTCGTTTCGAAAAGGCGTCAAACATATTTATTTGGAGTCTAAGATATTACAAGATGCTGATGCATTGGAAGCGACAGGCGCAATTGCCATTATGAGAACTTTTGCGTCAGCAGGGCAAATGAAGAAAACTTTCTATTCTCCGCATGATCCTTACTGTAAAAAAAGAGAACCAAATTCCAAAGATTATGCCTTAGATCTTTTTTTTGATCGATTATTTAAAGTTAGAGATAGAATGTACACACAGAGTGCTAGAAAATTAGCTTGCCTCTATACTAAATTTCTTACTGATTTTATGCGGGAACTTAAATTTGAGCTTAAAACGAGTTTAAATTTAAAAGAAGAGTAGACAATATGCTCAAACCAAATTTTAATCAAAAAGCCTTTACACAATTCCTCATCAAAGCCAAACAAAATACCTATGCTAAAAGCGGCGAAATCAGTGAGAATATTTTAGCTGACGGCAGCAAGGAGCTGGTCCTTAAAGAGGGAGAGTTTGAATATATGGATAGATATTTTGGTTTTAATCCTTTTATCGGCCAAGAGATTGTTTTTCAAAATAAACAAGCAATTTGGGCAATGAATTATTACGGTCGGATCATTTCTAAAAAGATTTCCGCAAGTCAAGTTTATCAATTTTTAAAACAAGCCTTAAGCAAGGTAATGGCAGATAAACCGTTCCGCGGGCTTGATGGTTTTAAAAGGGGCGATTTTAGATATTTTAATAAAGCGCATGGAAGAATTGAAAAATTCAGCGGCAAGGAGAGGATTTTTTATCAAGACAAACTGGCGTACCAACTGCGTTATCATGGCGGCGCGGTTGCGAGTCAAAAATTTTTCAGCCGCCCCTTGCATTATTTTTAAAAACTATGCTATGATGCAGGCAGGATGAAAAGTAAAGTTTTAAATTATTTAATCATTATTGAGCCGGATAAAAGGACAGGCAACGGAGACGCGTGTTATTCTGTTTATTGCCCGCTTTTAGGCCTGGCTGACAGCGGCGATACGATTGAAGAGGCGATTTTTAAT
>JBDRCJ010000043.1:0-14403 GCA_043821805.1 Patescibacteria group bacterium | reverse complement strand
CTGGAGGCGTATGGGCGGTTGATTTCGGCAATACCCAGGATTTGGCATTATTTGCTTTTTGAGGGCTTCCAGGCAATACGGAGTAATTCAGATATTTTCCTCTAAGCCTGAATTGAGTTGTGCCGTCCAGGCGCTCTTCGGCTGTAATTCTATCTCCCTTGCAAATTGTTGCTGGTTGCTCTTTTAATAATTGATAATGCTTCTTGTTGTGCTGGATGGTAAAATCATTTCTAACTGTTCTTATGTATTGTCTTGAAAATATTGAATCCAATTTATTCAATTCCTGTTTTGTTAACTTTTCATGTAAATCCGCTTTTGATCTGGGCTCGACCATAAACTTGGCATTAAATGCCGGAAGGAATTCTTTTTCCAAAAATTCGCTGGCTTCTTTAATGCTTGAAATGTTCTTTAGTCTGAGCTCTTTAATCAGCCTGTCCTGTAATGTCCTGAATAGTTTTTCAACCCGGCCTTTGGCCTCCGGACTGTGGGCATGGATTATTTCGATATTCAGTCCGTTTTCCATGGCTCGCTGGAACTGGGTGAGCGTATCGGAGTTTTCCTTGGCTAACTTGTGATTCATCGAATATGTGCTGAATTTATCAACATATATTGAGTGCGGCTTGCCGAATCGCTCCATATATCCGCGCCAGAAGTTAAATGTCGGAAAAACGCCTTCATGCTCGTCAAATTGAGCCCATACTTCGCTATCAGCATCATCAATACCGGCCAAAAGGCAGCATTTTCCACTCCTGTCTTCAAACCAATATTCATATGAGCCGTCATATTGTGTCATTTCGCCCTTATTGGCTTTTCTCTGGCGCCACTCTCTGTGTTTTTCTTTTTTCTTTTGTTTTGGCTTCCAGATCTTTTCTTCGATCATGATAGTGCGAACCGCTGATTTGCTTACATCTATTTTATGTATCTCATTTAGCTTTTCAGCGGCCAAGAGCGGGCCAAAATCATAATAATTCTTGTTTATCAGATTAGCTATTTTCTCCCTTTTCTTTTCTGGCATTTTTCGATTACTGGTTTTCCCGCGATGTCCATGAACTAGTCCTGTCATGCCATGCTTTTTAACTTTGGCTTTTAACCTTCTAATGTGCCTAGCAGTTAGTTTCAGGAGCTTAGAAGCCTCTGTTAAATTCAATTCTTTGTTAATTGTTTTTTTGATAATGTCATATTTCTTTATTTCTGCTTGCGACATAGTAATGTATTTATCCATAGTGATTTATTATTTAGTTAATTTTAACTAAACACCTTATCACATTAGATAGGACATTTCTATTTGTCTCAAGTAGGACATTATCATAAAATTTTCACAACGTTCTCGTAACTCATAACCCGTAACTCGAAACTAGGAACAAAGAACAAGGAACATAATAAAATTCCAAATTCAAAGCACCAAATTCCAAATAAATTACAAATTCTAAATCCAAAATTCAAAATTTATACTATTTCTGCTTCTTGCTTCTCCTAACTATCATAATAATCCCAACCTTCACAAACATCCCTTGTAATTATACCAGATTCCCTCATAAAACCTTTATTCTTGATTTAATTGATAAATTCTGTTATATTAGCCACATGAATAATAATCTAAAAAAATTTATTTTAGTAGCTGGCGATGTTGTGGTACTGTATTTATCTCTATATTTAACCTTATTAATCCGTTATTGGGCTAAGCCGACTAGCAGTCTTTGGAGCGAACATTTAGGCCCGTTTACTATTATTTTTGCTGTCTGGCTAATAATCTTTTATATTTCAAAACTGTACGATTTAAATTTAGCGGTAAATAATGTCCGCTTTTTTCAGCTTACGGCTCGTAGTTTAGTTATAACCGTTTTATTATCAGCCGCCTTTTTCTATTTAACTCCGCAGGTTAACATCGCTCCGAAAAGAAATCTTATTATTTATGTAATAATTTTTGCTATTCTTTTTTATTTCTGGCGGCAATTTTTTAACTGGTCATTAAAAGCTTATTTACCGAAAAATAATTTAGCCTTTGTCGGCTATAATCCGCGAGTTAATGAATTAATTAATGAATTAAAAAACAATCCGCATCTTGGCTATAATATCTGCTTTTTAATTGACGGCGATGAATCTAATAATAATCTTAATAATGTTCCGATTTATAAAAATATTAAAGAATTAAATAGGTTAATTACTCGCTATAAAATTTCTACGATTGTTTTAACTGCTAATCCGCACCAATCTGACGAATTAAAGACTACTTTATTTAATTGCCTATCCCTTAAAATTAACTATATCTACCTGCCGAATTTTTATGAATCAGTAACCGGAAAAATTCCGATAGAAACAATCGGCCATCTCTGGTTTTTAGAAAATTTGAGCGAAGGCTCTAAGCAATTGTTTAATCGATTCAAACGTTTTTATGATTTTATCTTTTCTATTATTATTTTTTTAATAACCCTGCCGCTGTGGCCAATTATCGGTTTAATTATTAAACTAGAAAGCCGCGGCCCAGTTTTTTTTCTAAGTAAAAGAATCGGCCAGAATAATCGAGAATTTAGTTTATTAAAATTTAGAACCATGCGGGAGGAAAACAACAACCGGGTATTTACAAAAGCTAATGATTCGCGGATTACTAAATTCGGCTCATTATTAAGAAAGACCCGCTTAGACGAAATTCCGCAAATGATTAATATTGCGCTTGGCGATATGAGTTTTGTCGGGCCAAGACCGGAAAGGCCGGAATTAATAGAGGAGCTGGAAAAAGCCATTCCCTTTTACCGCGAACGTATGTTAGTTAAGCCAGGAGTTACTGGCTGGGATCAGGTTTCCGGAGAATACCATAGCCCGTCGCAAGAAGATACTTTAAAAAAACTGCAATACGATCTCTATTATATAAAAAACAGGTCAATTTACTTAGACCTGTCTATTATCTTAAAAACCATTGCTACGGTATTAAGCGGAGGTGGAAGATAAGCTTAGAAGTTAATTATAAGCGGCTTAACCGCCAGAGAAGCGGTTAAACCGCTTTTTGATAGGGAAAAAGTGATGAACGTTCACGTTTATCTTTCGGCAACAAAACAATGGCTCAATAGCTTTCTACTTCGTTTATGAGACTGCGCGTTACTTAATGAAAGTGGAATAAAATGAGTATTAAACTTTATTTTTGCTCTACTCTAACTCTCTATAATTTTAAATCCATTTAAAATAGCATCGCAAATAAAATCATCTAAAGAAACAAAATCATTTTCAAGCTGGCTTTTTCTTAAATATTTTAAGTACAGCCTTTTTTCTTTAATTTTAATTATAGCTGGAGGCAAATTATTAAGAAGCAACGTAGCGGAAAGTATCAAGCGTCCAATCCGGCCATTACCGTCAGAAAAAGGGTGAATTTGCTCAAATTTACTATGAATAATTGTTGCCTGCTTGATAATATCAATTTGTTTTTTATTAATGTCTTTAATAAGTGATGCCATTAATTCCGGAATTCTTAAATAATTAGCCGTAGGAACATTAGAGCCGACTATTCTCACGCCATGGCGCCTATATATACCCGCATCATCTCTAATTCCATTCATCAGCAAGCTATGCAATTTTAAAATTAAATTTTCATTAATTTTGCCTTTCTTTAAATAAGTGAATAAAAATTTTATGGCTGTTTGGTGATTCTTTGCCTCTAGATGTTCAACTAAATTTTTATTAGCTATTGTCTCATTACGAAAAATTATCGCCGCAGTTTCATCTTCGGTTAAAGTGCTTCCTTCTATTCGGTTTGTATTATAAGTCAATGATAATATAAGCTGATCGTAAATATCAATTCTGCTAATAATTAAACTTAATATATTCTTGTACTTTCTGCTTCTTTTTTTTATTATTTCTTTCTTAACAGCAATCTTTTCTTCGCCAATGTCAGTAATGCCTGCATAGCTTGAAAATAGTTCCTCTATTCTCTCTATTTTTTTCTTATGCGGCTTTGACCGGCTATTTATCCAGCTATTTAGAGTAGCAAAAGACACGCCTAGCTCTTTAGCTAAATTTTCCTGGGTTAAATCTGATAATTGTTTTATAATTTTTAATTTTTCTGGAATAGTCATATACCAGCATTATATCAAACTTTATAAAGTTTGTCAATATTTATAACTTTATAAAGTTTTAGTAAATTTATATAAATAAAAAAAGCGCCTAGATATAACTGCTAGAGCCTTTTATTATCTCGTTATTGTCTTATAAAATATAGTTATCAGCGGTTTAACCGCTAACGAAGTGGTTAAACCGCTTTTTAATAGGAAAAAAGCGATGAACCTTCATGAATAATTAAATAAATTCTTTTCCGCTCCGGCAGAATCTCCTAAAAGGGATTCTGCCGCGGTAGAAAAATCACATAGATATAATGAACGTTCATAAATAATTATATAACTTCTTTTATCTTTCTAGTATTTAAGCAGCTCAAAGAAGAAGAATATTTATTAACATTCGCTCTACGGGCAGGATTAAACCCTGGGTAAGTTGCTTTTTTCGGTTTTACCTTAACTAATCTAGCTATTTCAAAATTAGGTAAAATTATAAACATTTCATTATTCTCTAAAATTTTCTTTTCTTTATCATTATCATCAAATAAGCTCTCATGAATTTTTTCTCCCATTCGGTTACCAATAATTTCTATCTTTACTTTTTTATCCGGATAATATTTTAAAATAAATAATTTAGCTAAATCTGATAATTTAATCGCCGGCATTTTTAAAATAAAAATTTCGCCTTGCTGGGTTAACTGCACTGCTTTTAATACTAACTCGGCTGCCTGGTTTTTAGACATTAAAAATCTAGACATTTTATTATTAGTTACCTTAAGAGGAGCATCTTCATTAACTTGTTTTTTCCAAAGCGGTAAAACCGAACCATTCGCCCAAGCTACATTACCAAACCGAACGCAGGAAAAAACAGTTGGTTTTTTTCCGACGTAATAATTTGCGTTAATAAATAATTTTTCCATCATTAACTTTGAAGTGCCCATAATGCTAGTCGGATTAGCCGCTTTATCAGTTGAAATACCGATTACTTTTTTTACTCCGTGCTTAATAGAACAAGAAATAATATTCTGCGAGCCGTAAATATTAGTTTTTACCGCCTCAAACGGATTATATTCGCAAAGCGAAACATGCTTTAAAGCGGCCGCATGGATAACAATATCAACCTCTTCAAACGCTAAATCTAGCCGCTCTTTATCCCTAATATCGCCTATAAATAGACGCAAATTATCCGGATATTTTAATTTTTCTAATAAATGATACTGTTTATTTTCATCCCGAGATAATACCCGAATCTGCTTTGGCTTATATTTTAACAACTCTTTAACTATTTCCGATCCGATTGTTCCGGTACCACCGGTTATTAAAATAATTTTATCTTTAAATTCTTTTTCCATAATTTAGTCATAAAACATGGAACACAAAACATGAAACATATTTTATTAATTTATAACTTCTTATAGTTAATATAAGTTTTTTCTAAACCTTTTAATAAATTAAATTTAAATTTATAGCCTGATAAAGAAATTATTTTATTATTATCGCCGACAACAGTCTGCTTTTCTAATATTGCCGGACTATTTATAATATTTATCTTCTTGGCAATTACCTTTTTAATTGTTTTTATTAATTCGCTAACACTATGCCCCTGACTAGTACAAATATTAAATATCTCCTGCTTATTAACCTGTTTATAATATATTAAAAATTCTAATAAATTTACAGCGTCTTCAATAAAAATGTAATCTCTGACTTGTGTTCCGCTACCATTTATTTTGATGCTTTCATCTTTTAACACGACCGTAAATATTTTTCCTACTAAACCTTTATTTTTAATATCGCCATAAACATTAGATAATCTGGCAATACACAAATTTAAATTAAACTTATTTACAAACTCTGCCAGCTTTTGCTCTTCAATATATTTATTTTTTTCATATTCGGTTGTTGGTTCAAGTCGAGCGCTTTCATCTTTTTTTTCTGAAGAATCATTATAAAGAAGAGTAGTAGACAGGTAAACTATCTTTTTCAAACAGCTTCCAGGGCGAATTACTGAAATTAAATTATTAATTATCCCTAAATTCGGCTGGGTTAAGATGATAAGAATTTCAGCCTTGTTAACTAGCTCTTTTAAATTATCAGACTGCTTAGTAAAATGCGAATTGCTAAACCGTCCCGGCGCACTGGGACAGGTTGCCGTTTCCTGCGCCATAGAGCTCAGGGCGTAATTCGCATGTCCCGCATTCGTAGCGCGGGTTCGCGAAGCGAATAACGTTAAATCTATCTTATAGTAACTAATATTATCTGGCTTATTTTCTGGCGGCAGGCTGTAGTTATAAATAATATCTAACTGGCAGTCTTTTCTCTTACTTAAATTTTTAGCTAAATATTCTCCGATAAACCCAGTTCCGCCTAATAATAATATGCGCATAAATTAATATTTTATTACTTTTTGAATCGGCGGTAAATCAAGATTTTCTAATATTTCTACCACTTGCTCGGCCGTATTCCGTCCGCAATCATAGGGATTCTTGCTTTGCTTCATTTGGGCAATAAATTTTTCATCAAATAAGGCTTTAATGATCGCTTCTATAATCTTTTCTTCAGAATGATCAACGTCAATTATATTAAAACCCCTTTCTCTGTACTGCTGCCTGGTGCCGATATTAACGGCTGGTAATTCAAGAGAAGGCGCTTCATGAATACCGGCGCTAGAATTTCCTACTAAAACATCGGCTGCTTTCATTAAGCGCAAATAATCTTCATAAATAATATGGGGAAAAACTTTAATTCCTGATTCGGTTAAATTATTAATTATTCTTTTACCTCCGGCATCATTATTAGTATAAAGAGCCACTGTTTCGGTATCATGCTTTTCCTTAATTTTTTTAATTGCGTAAATTGTCATATTAATTTGTTTTATTACTTCATCTACTTCGGTCGTCACCGGATGTTGGGAAAGAATTATCAGCTTCTTTTCCTTAGCTAAGCCATATTTTTCGCATATTTTATCCTTAGGATAATACTCAATACTTTTAATAGTGTCAAGGCTCGGACTACCAACATTAAAGACATATTTCGGATCTTCGCCTAATTTAATAATCCGCTCAGCGCTTTTCTCGGTTGCGGGAAAATGAATATGGGCGAATTTAGTTAAGCCATGTCGTAAAACTTCATCAATCGTCCCAGATACTTCTCCGCCCTGAATATGGGCGACATGAATATTCAAATGCATAGCCGTAACCGCCGCGGCAAAATTCATCCCGATATCAAAACCAGTGAATACAATATCTGGTTTAACTTTAATAAATATATCAGCCATGCCGGCCAAAGCTCGACTCATGCCCTTAACCATGTTTACTCCATCGTCCTGATCATCTTCGTTAAATACCGGCAAAATCGCGTCTAACTTAAAACCATCGTCTTTAATAATCTTCTTGGTTTCACCAAAATTTTTTAATAAATGAATCCCGGTGACTAATAAAAAAATCTCAAGCTTATTACTGGCTTGTACTGCTTTCATAATCGGCTTTAATCGACTATAATCAGCCCGGCGTTCTGTTACAAATAAAATTTTTCTTTTATTACCATTCATAATTATTAATTTGAAATTAACTTTTCATTTCCTCTGTCTCCCCCTTAACTCCGCCGGCTGGCGGAGGGGGAGGACCATTTTAAGCCGCTTCTCTATAATTGTCCTTCAACGAAGCTTTTATTACCTTCAACAGAATCCCTCCCCTTTACAAGGGGAGGTTAGGAGGGGTAATACATTATTCAACATCGCTATACTTTAATTGCATATCTTTTTTTATATCATTAACGGCGGTTTTACCTAATATCTTATCGTACTCAACAGCCTTAATTTCTCCTGTGCCTGGCCGCTTTACCCAAATATTTTCTTTACTGAATTCTTCACCTTTCTTTATATCTTTAATAGTAACTACGCAGGCGTAGGCGAACTCAATAATTCCTTTTTCTTCTGGCAAAATATTTTTTTCACCCCCCATTGCTTCGTGAATTGCCTTTAAGCCAATAATTAAATCTTTTAATTCTGCCGCATCAATTGAAAGCGCAATATCTGGACCAGGCCAATTCTTATCTGAAGTAAAATGCTTTTCTAAAATTGCCGCCCCTAATGCCACCGCTCCGAAGCAGGTGTAATTGCCAATAGAATGATCGCTTAAGCCGATAACAGCTTTTGGGAAAGTGGTAGCTAATTCTATTAACGCACCAAGACGAACTCTATCATATGGAGTCGGATACATTGAAGTGCAATGCAATACTGCATAAGGGACTTCATGCTTTTCTAAAATTTCAACGCTTTTTCTAATTGATTCTATATTATTCATACCAGTGCTTAAAATAACCGGCTTATCAAATGAAGCAATATGTTCAACCAAAGGATAATTATTGCATTCCCCAGAACCGATTTTGTAAGCCAGCACTCCTATTTTTTCTAAACGGTCAGCCCCTGCCCGGGAAAATGGCGTACTTAGATAAATCATGCCTAAGGACTCAACGTAATTTTTTATTTCTCTATCCTCATCTTCGGTTAATGAACATTTTTCCATAATATCCCAGATTGATTCTTTCGCGTGCCCGGGAATAATCTCCTTAGCCACTGGCACCATTTCGTCTTCTACCACATGGCATTGAAATTTTATGCATTCCGCTCCCGCTCCCTGCGCATCCTTTACCATTTGCTTAGCTTTATTAATACTGCCTTCATGGTTTATCCCAATGTCAGCAATAACAAAAGGCGGAAAATCATATCCAATATTTCTCTTGCCAATTGTAATGTATCTTTGTGCCATATTTTACTAATTTATTTCTTAATCATTCATTTTGTTTAAAAAATACTCCGCAATTTTTATATCCTCCATATTATCTATATCTATTGTTTCGGCAAAATCTTTAATTACAAAAGGAAGTATTTTCTGGCCAAACATATCTTTTATATTTATTAAATCCGGCTTGAAAATGTAAACATAACCGCATTCCCGATAAAGTTTCTCCATATCTTGGCGCCTAGTGCCTGGCTTATAATTAGGCTGGTAGCAGCCGTCAACTATTTTACCAACCTTTCCTTCTACTTCGCAAAAAGGCATTAAAGAATCATAATTATTAAAATCTTTGATAAAGCTCTCTAAGGCAGAAATTATAGATTCTTTTTTTCTTATCGGAGAAGTCGGCTGCAATAATACTACCAAATCAGGAATATAGTTTTCTTTTTTTAGTTCGTCTAAGACATGCTTTAAGCAATCTACGGTCGGTGATTCATCTTTAGATAATTCAGCTGGCCTGATTATTACTTCTGCTCCACACTTTTCAGAAACTTTAGCAATTTCATCATGGTCAGTTGATACGATTAAGCGGTCAAAACCAATCTCTAAGCCGGTTTTAATTGAATAGTAAATTAACGGCCTGCCAGCCAGCGGAACAATATTTTTTAAAGGAATGCTTTTTGAACCGCCCCTGGCTGGAATAACCGCGATTATTTTTTTGTTTAAAAACTTCATAAAATTATTCTAAAACTCTTTATAAGTATGAAAACATGTACTGCATAAAGTTAAACTTTTAAACATGCTGCTATCTAACATTTTTCTAAAATTCTTTAATTTCCAGCTCTTATTCCAAATATCGTAAAATGTATCTTTATTCAGATCACCAACGGTCATAAAATTATCATAATCGCCGCAGCAGCAACTTACTTTTCCGTCCCAATCCAGGGAAAGCTTTTGGTAAACTTCCGTGCAGGACCGGTAACATTTTTTAATTTTCTCCTGCTTTCTTAAATAATCAAATTTCTTAATATTGGCAAACTTTTTAATTTGATTATTAGAAAGCTTGGAAAGATTAGTACTGCCAGTTCCTACTGAATCGACAATTGATCCCCAATATTTAATAAACGTCTTAATTTCTTTTTCTGTTTCATTAGTCATAGTAGAAGAAATATGGATGAATGGCTTGGCTTTATTTCCCCTTAATTTTACTAATTTTAAAATATTGGCCTTTAACTTATCGTATTGCTTATTATTTCTCATTAGTTCATATTGCTTCTTAGTCGCTCCCTGGAAAGAAAAAATTAAAGAATCAACTTCGGCCTTAGCTAAATTCTTAATCTGCGGTTCTTTTATAGCCAACCCATTGGTTGTAATATGTAGTGACAGGCCTTTATTTTTTATATAATTTATAAATTCAAATATTTTCGGATGAAGAAACGGTTCTCCCCATCTAATAAAGCGAATCGGGGTTTTATGTTTTCCGCATTCATTAATCGCTTTTTTAAAAATTTTTTCATCCAGAAATCCTTTTGTACGCTTCATTGTCTGCTGGCCGCAAAATATGCAATTTAAATTGCAAACATTAGTTAGCTCAATATCTATCAAGTAAGGAAATTTAGCCGGCTTTTCTTTATTATTTAATACATTCTTAAATTCTTTTTTATTATAAACCTTATTAAAAGGATTTTCTCTGTTTGATTTAGGATTTTTATAATACATAATAGAATGAATTGATATTTTAATTATCTTTATCACTGGATTTAAGATATGTTAAGGATTAATATTATTTTTTATTTTTTCGGCTATAAAAATATCTGTTGCTTCTCTTGATTCATAAGTCATACCCCCGATATGAGGAACAATAATGCAGTTATTATTATTTTTCGCATACTCAACTAGCGGATAATTAAAAAATTTTTTATTAAAATCAAGCTCTCCACTTAAGACATCGGTCCCGTAACCGGCAATCTGCTTATTTTTTAAAACAGCTAAAATATCATCTTCATTTACTATTTTCCCCCGGGAAGTGTTAACTAAATAAGTATTCTTTTTCATTTTATTAAACACTTCCTTATTAAACATATTATTTGTCTTATCAGTTAAATGAACATGAATTGAAATGATATCGCTCTCAGCTAATAAAGTATTAAAGTCTACTTTCCTGCATGCTAATTGACTAAAAATTTTATCATCAATAAAAGGATCATAAGCAATCAATTTCATTCCAAAAACTTTGCCGTATCTGACCATCATTTTACCTAAACGGCCCAAACCAACTATCCCTAAGGTTTGCCCACTTAAATTATGCCCACGAAATCGTTCTCTGTCCCACTCATAATTTTTTACTGACTGGAAAGCGGCCGGAGTCAATCGCATTAAATCAATTATCAAGCCAAAAGCTAATTCAGCTGTACCGGTAATACTGTTTAAAAATTTAACTTCTTCTTTTAAACTTATTATTTTTATATTTTTAGTTTTTGCATAATTAATATCAATATGATCCAAGCCAGTAGTAGCAGTGGCGATTACTTTTAATTCTTTTCCATTCTCAATAACTTGTTTGTCTACTTCTAGACCTAAACCAACAAAAATAATGTCATAATTTTTTATTTTCTCTACTAGTTCGCTCTGGGTTAAATTAAGGCAGTCAACCTGTCCTAGAGTGCTTAAAATTTCTTTTGCCTTAGGAGTAAATACGCTCCCAATTGTACATAATATTTTCATATCTTTAAATGTTTAAATGTTTTTCTCTTTTTTAAGCCAAAACTCAGCAATATCTAAGTCAACTAAACTATTAATATCAACCGACCTTTCATCTGGCATTAGATAAGGACGGGATATGCTACCAAATAAGTCGCCCTCTTTAATTAATTCAGTTTTAGTTAAATAAATTGCGCAATTTCTTTTATACACCTTAACTAAATCTTGCCGCCGGCTTGATTCCTTGCCTTCCTCTTCTAGCCATGGCATAATTAAATCATTTTCAATCCTTTTTAATTTTTTAACTGAAAAGTCTTCTATTTCTTTCATGCTCATAACTGAATCCGCCCCGGTATCAATAGCTTTTATTACACAATTATCAATATCTTCGGCTGTTCTTAATGGCGAGGTTGGCTGCAGAATCATTAAATAGTCATAATCTTTACCTTCGTTTTCTTTAAGCCAACTTAAACAATACTGAGCTACTTCTATTGATGTGCTTAGGTCTTGGGCTAATTCAACCGGACGCATAAAAGGAATTTCGGCTCCAAAATTACGCGCAACTTCGGCAATTTCTTTATCTTCAGTTGAAACAATCGTGCGGGTTAGATGTTGGCTTTTTTTTGTTGCTTCAATCGTATAAGCAATTAAAGGTTTAGCGGCTAAATTAATTATATTTTTCTTTGGGATGCTTTTTGATCCTCCCCGTGCTGTTATCACCCCCAAAATAGTTTTATTTTTGTACATAATTATAATTTATTTAACTTATAATTTAAATTTTTTATCTTTGCTATTAATTATGGAACGTTTTTTGCACGTATAAATCAATTGTGCTTAATGTTTCAGCTATTAATTTACCAGTGTCTTTTTTATAGTAAAGACTGCTTGGCGAATATTTCCCATGTGCTAGCTGTTTTTTTATTGCGTCCTTAATTTCTTCTTTGCTATAATCAATATCAATTACATTATCGGCTCGCATCCTATTATTTTGCCTAGTGCCTATATTAACTACCGGAATACCTAATAAAGATGACTCTTTAAACCCGGAAGAAGAATTTCCGATTAAGCAGGAGCTTTTTTTCAATAGCCCAATAAATTCATCGGGGGGTATAAATTTTATAAAACGAATATGCTTTGGGTTTCTTTTTTCTCGAAAAGCTCGAATTCCTTTTGAAACCTCGTCTGTGCCAGCATCAACGTTTGGCCAGAACCAAATAGTTGGAATGCCTAATTCATATATAGCCGTTAAGGTTTCTTCAATATTTTTTCGGTTATGGCCGAATTCAGAGGTTACTGGATGCTGGATAACCATTAGGTATTGCTCATTAATATCTACAACATCGCCCACTCCGAGTTGATTAATAAATTCATTAGAAACCCGATAATTATTTCTGGCTACAATTTCTAGTTCAGGCGCTCCAAAATTAAATACGTATTCAGGATTTTCTCCCATCTTAATAATCCTCTTCTTTGACTCTTCGTTTGTAGCGAAATGTATATGAGCTAATTTTGTAACAGCATGCCTTACGCTTTCATCAATAGTCCCGGTAACATCACCGCCCTCAATATGGGCAAGCGGAATATTTAAGTATGCGGCCGCAACGGCCGCAGATAAAATTTCATAGCGGTCGCCGCGCACTATTACTAAGTCAGGTTGGAGGTTATCAAAGGCCGTGGCAAATTCAGTTATTCCGATTCCTGTTGTCTTGGCCATCGCAACCGGATTCCCGCCTTCTAAAGTCATGGTAATCTTTGCATTATAATTAAACCCATCTTCTTCCAAAAGCGAGGTGATATCGCCGTATTTTTCTAAAATAGAAGATGCGCCGATAATTAACTGTAAATCAACATCTTTCCGGTTCTTTAATTCTTCTAAAATTATTTTACTGCGGCTATAATGAATTTTTGAAGTAATAACAAAACAAATTTTCCTTTTTCTGCCGTTTTTTATTGCTTCCCAGGTTATGGGTTCATATTTTTTTAAATCTTTTTTTAGTTCTTTATTAATTATATTCTCATATTCCTCTGAAGGCAGGCCTTGGGCATATTTTTGCGGGCGCATAGCATATATTTTCTCTTTCGTTAAAACCTCGCCCGCTTTTAATTCCTGCCCGGCCATTAAAGCTTTGCGAAAAATGGGGCGAAAGATTGCTTCATCGCGATTTAATATTTTTGCCGACCGGCCATAATTAGCTAAATTAACCATTTCTTTATTTCTTATTTTCTCTGCCATTATTTTAAATTCTTTGGGCGTCATTGATACTTTATGATCAGCCCCCCATAAATCACGGCCGAATGAAAAATGCTTTTCTATTACTTTTGCTCCTAGTTGAACTGCTGCTAGGGCTGATTCATGGCCAAGCGAATGGTCAGAAAAACCAACTGGAATACTATAACGATTTTGCAAAAAACTGATGGTACTAAGATTTAATTCTTCAACGGGGCAAGGATATTTTGAAACGCAATGAAGCAAGACAATATTATCTGTTCGAGCTTTTAAAAATTTAATAGCTTTATCAATTTCTTTTAAGGTGCTCATGCCCGAAGAAATTATTATTGGCTTGCCTGTTTCGGCCATAAAATCAAGTATAGTAAAATCTAAAATATCAGCGGAACCAACTTTCCATAATTCTACTCCGATTTGTTCTAACTTTTGCGCCGCCCTCCGGCTCATTGGAGTTGAAAAAAATATGATTCCTAATTGATTAGCGTATTTTATTAATTCCTGCCAAAATTCCAACGGCGTTGCTTGTTCGTTTCGTTTAACCCAATTATAACGATCACTCTCTTTAAAATGAGGGGAAACAATATCTAAATTTAAAAATTCATCTTCTAGAACATGGGTTTGAAATTTTACCGCGTCGGCGCCAGTTTGTTTTGCCGCCTGAATTAATTTTTTTGCGTTTTCTACGTATTCTTCTAAA
>JBDRCJ010000042.1:0-9124 GCA_043821805.1 Patescibacteria group bacterium | reverse complement strand
TATAAATATAATAATTATAATATTTAACAATTTTATACTGGCAAAATTTCTAAGTTTAAATATTTTACCTCTATTTTTTTTATTTTCGTTTTGCTGATTAATTATGATTTCTTTTTTTGTTTGTGTCATAATTTTGATTCGTTTCCTGGTCCTGGTCAGGAACAAGTTTTATTTTTATTTTTTTAGCTACTCTCATTTTTGCGCTTCTCGCTCGAGGATTATTTTTTATTTCCTTCTCGCTGGCAATAATAATTTTTTTGGTTAATATTTTTAAGCTTGCTTTATGGCCGCATTGGCAAATTATCGCCTGAGGCGGACAAAGGCAGTCTTTACTTTCTTTTTTAAAAAAACATTTAACTATCCTATCCTCTAAGCTATGGTAGGATATTACTATTATTTTTCCGCCAACTTTTAATAAATTTAACGCTTGCCTTAAAGCTGATTCTAAATTATTCAATTCATCATTAGTAGCGATTCTTAAAGCTTGGAATGTGCGGGTAGCCGGATGAATTTTATTAAAATGATATTTTTTTGGTACTACCTCTTCTATAATTTTTACTAATTCATCTGTAGTTTTAATCTGTTTAATTTTTCTTTTTGAGATAATTGCTCGGGCAATCAGCCGAGCAAATCTTTCTTCGCCATACTCCCTAAGTATGCGCTCTAGCTCTTTCTCCGACCAATTATTAACGATATAACCTGTCTCAGAACCCTTGTTTCCTTCTTGCCCAAAGGACATATCTAACGGACCAGCTTGCTGAAAAGAAAATCCCCGAGTCCGATCTTCGAGTTGAGCTGATGATAAGCCCAAATCAAATACAATGCCATTAAACTTATTATTTTGAATTTTCTTTTCTGCATAAAAACCTTTAACAATTTTTGATAAATTTTTAAAATTTTCATGAGCTAAAATTACGTTATTTGTTTTTATTCCTGGTCCTAGCCAGGAACAGGTTTTATTTTTTGCATTATTAATCGCTAATATGTCTAAATCAATTGCGAGCACTTTACCATCTTTACCTACTTTTTCTGAAATTGCTTGAGTATATCCCCCACCGCCTAAAGTACAATCAATAAAATACTGTCCTGGGCAAGGATTTAAATATGCAATCACCTCCTTAAGCATTACCGGAGTATGGCTATAATTCATAATTTACAGTACTACTGCCCGCGCTCGAGCAAAGATTACTCGCCGCAGTTGTTCGCTATCAACCAAAGGCGCCTTGATAATTTTAACTCTTAAATTTTGGGCTTCGATTTTAGTATTTGTTTTTAGTTCTATTTTTCTAGTCATAATTAGTAAGTTATAAAGTTATAAGTTATAAAGCAAACAGAAAATAATAAATAGAATTCGTCATTCGTCAATCGTCAACCTGCCTACCGGCAGGCAGGTCGTCAATCCCTACACTCCTAACTCGCCTAAAGCTTCGGCAATATCAGAACTTTTCTTTTCTGCGCCAGTTTTATATTTATTCCAGGCGATTTCATCCCAAATTTCTAGCCGATCATAAAGCCCGGCAATAATTGTATTTTTCTTTAATATCGCAAATTTCCGCAAATATCCAGGTAAAGTAATCCGGCCCTGGCTATCAAATTCAAGATCCATTGCTCCGGCCAGCATTAAACGGGAAAATGCCCTAGCCTTAGCTTGACTGATTGGCAGTTTAGCTAATTTTTCAGCTAATATTTGCCATTCTTTTTTTGAATACAAAAAAAGGCAGTTGTCTAATCCCTTAGTTACAACTGCGCCTTCCTTTAATATTGCCCGAAATTTAGCTGGGATAGCTAATCGGCCCTTATTATCTATATTATGGCGGTATTCTCCGATAAACATATATAATTTTTGATTTTTTAATTTAAAATTTTAGATTTGTATTTTTTATTGAAGTCTTTCTTGAGGCAACCATAATTGCTGTAATTTCACTAGCTTCATTTAATAACGGTAATACTAGCTCTTCTTTCATTATTTTGCTTTCAATTATGATTTCTAACCAAAATACACTTTCATCAGCTTCTTCAATGACTACCCCTAACTTAGAATTAAATTCTGCCGTAGTTCTACTCCGGCAAACTGCTCGATAATTTGCTGCAGTAGAAGTTGCGCAACGTAATAATTGATTCCTGACAATATTGCCAAGCGAATTATACGGTAAGACATTAACTAATTTTATTGTTCTAAGGGCAAACTTTTTAGTTCTGTCTTTTAATTCATTCTTATCCATCTTTGAAAAATCTAAATTCTAAATTCTAAAATCTTAAATTAAAGCAGAAGAAGTCTGATAAGACAACAAGCGACTTACCAGACCCCTTCTTTGCCTTAATTATTAAATAGTTGTCCCGATAGGCTCGGAACCAGCCAGCATCCCCATGCTAATTATTTTTGTTTTTTAGCTAGCGCGCATTATCTTGGCTAGCTGACAAAAATTTTGTTTTTATTTTAAATTTTTGTTTTCAATTTTAAATAGCCTTTTGTTAATTCACCTCTATTCCCCACTTTTCACCTTTGTACTTTTATTATACTCCACAATTAGCCTAAAGTCAATGGTAAGATAAATTTAATTTTTTTACTAATATTCAATTAAAAAATACAAAAAAAGCCCACCTGTTAATAAGTAAGCTTTTATTTATTCTAATTCTACTTATTTTTAAATTTTTAGCGCCCTAGTTTTCAACAGTTAATCCACAATTGGTGGAATATTGAAGTTATAACAATAATTTCTACTTTGGTGAATAAATATAATTAAATTCGGTGAAAACCAGTTATATGTTATAGGTTATAAATTTTCAATTCACTAATAACATATAACCTATAACTTATAACTTATGAACAAAGCTAATTATAAAATTTTTTTGCTATATATATTTAAAATTTGTCATCTATTTTTTCTTTACCGTTATATTCGGCTCTTGACTGTAAACAGGCTTAATTATTTTTATTCCTTTATATGATAAAGCTTGCCCGCTCTCCCCTTTTACTGGGACTCCTAGGGCATAAGCTAAGGCATTTGCGGTAATTACTCCGATTCTTAAGGCCGTAAATGATCCTCCGCTATTGGCAACTTTAATTCTTTTAATATCTTTTAATTTCAGTTTTTTATCTTTTAATAATTTTTCAATGGCTGGAAGCAATTTTTCCGCTTGCGCATATTTTGCCGTAAAAACTTTTTTAGCTACTATCTTTTTCTTATTTATTATCGCTAACTCTATCTCATCTTCCTTGGTTGTATTAATATATAATTGCATAAAATTATTTTATCGTTTAATTGCATTTCGGTCAATAAAGAAAACGCCCCGCATATTGCGGAGCGCTTTCGTTTGTATTTTTATTTATGTTTTAATTATTTATATATTTTAACTAAACGAAATTTGTATACTTCTTTTTGCTTGCAATTTAAAGCTTGATTATAAACATTAACTATTTCCTTAACTTTTTTAAGCCAATTATAATTTTCTCTGGCATTAGCTTTATTGATGGCACCTGCCTGTTTAACTATCTTCTCATTATCTAAAAGATTTTTTAATTTATAAGTTAAACTGATAACTGATTTATTTTTAAATATAAAATTATTATCTTTTATAACTTCCTTGTTTTCTGGAATGCTGCTAATTAAAGCCGCACGGCTGTAAGACATAGCTTCTAACAAGGCAATTGACAAACCTTCAGATTCAGACGGTTGGACAAATAAATAAGCGTTAGAAAATAATTCTTTTAAAGTATTACCAGTTTGCGGACCAGTAAATATAATATTTTTATTATTAGCGGCTAATTTCTTTAAAAAATTAACGTAATCATTAGTATAAGCGCCATCACCAACAATTACTAATTTCTTATTAGTATCTAATGACTGATAAGCATTAATTAAATAAGGTATGCCTTTATGCTGGACTAAGCGAGAGATAGCGACAATATAATTATCTTTGGCTAAACCCCATTTTTTAATTTTATCAGCCTTTAAATTCTTTGGCATGATTATGCCGTTGGGAATGCAAATAGTTACTCGGCTATATTTTTCTTCCGCGTAATTTTTTAAGCTCTCTGATACGGAAATCACTTCGTCCGCAAACTTCAGAGAGACAAATTCGCCAAGTTTTAAATATAAGCGAGCAAAACTCCCCCATTTCTTATGAAAATAACATTGTGAGTGATAAGTAGCTATTACCGGAGTTTTAGGTTTTAAAAGCTTTACTAGCCAGATTAAGGAAGAAGGGCCAATTGAATGAAAATGTATAATATCAACTTCTCTTTTAAATATCACGTCTAAGCAAGCTAGTATAGTATGGCTAATTGCATCTAAATGCTTAGTTCCTAAACTTGGCAGACTTATTAATTTCACCCCCTGGAAATTCTTTAATTTCTTACTTGTATAATTTGGACGGGTGTAAACTAATACTTCATGACCAGCCTTAACTAGCGAGGTGGATAAATCCTCTACATGCTTTTCAACTCCCCCAGAAATAGAGGGAATGCCTTTTTGTCCAATAAAAGCGATTTTCATATATTAATTATTATTATTTATTCAATATCAAAGGCTACGCTATAATGCAGGCCGGAAAATTGTCCTACTACTTTTATATCAGTTCTAACCGGATCTACGTCAGGGACAGTTATAATTTTAGTAAACCTGCCTTGGTTGTCGGCTTGGATATTATATTTTTTATTAGCAAAATTAATTAGTAAATCTTCATTTAAGCCAAAACCGCCGCCGCGAAGAGAAATCTGGGAACCGGCCGCTCCTCTGTTTTTATCAATTGCTAAAAATAGTTTTTCAACTGGAGCTACATCTTTTTCAGATGCTTCATAATAATCTAGCATTTCTAAATTTTTATCTAAAACTATAATGCTGCTGTTGTTAAAAACAATAATTTTTTCACCGTCATTTTGCGGTACTACGTTAATATCCATTGCCCAGCCATTATCAATTACCAGATTAGTGGTAAATACCCAGTCAACTGCTTTAAAAGTATTTTTATCTAGCTTTACAACCCCTAAACCATCAGAAAAATAAACATAATCGCTATTAGCTAAGCTATCAATATCATATCCGAAATCTGAAGTATGGCTATAACTCTTTATTTCCTTCCCATTAAAATTAAAAGCAGTAACAGCATTATCTTCAACAACAATAACTTGGCTAGATACCATATCGTTATAAACAGAACGATTATGCTCTTCATTTACGACAATCGGAATAGTACTAATTTCTTCTCTATTTATCGCGTTAATAACTTGAAGATTTCCTTTATCAATATTAAAAATAAAATTGCCTGATGCGCTGAATTTAATGTTATAATGGTAATTATTTTTAAATTTAAAAGAATTTATTATCTGCGTATCAGAGTTCCAGACCTTAATGCCGTTCGTGCCAATAGTTGCAACTTTATCAGAATATTTTGTTAAACCAATAAACCAATCCCAGGAATTATCTTTTACCTTATCAACTAATCTCGGATTGTATGGATTAGTAATGTCATACTTGTGCAAATAACGACCGTCAACTAAGTAAACATAAAGAGAGTCATTTTCAACATTAAAAATTAAATCAGAAAAATCACTCGGAGTAGAAGACAATAGGCTATATGAGCTAAAGCTTGCAGTTCTCACAATCTTTTTATTTTCTAAAGCAAAAATCTCAACTCCGTTCATATTAGTTGAGCCAAAAATTACCTTATTATTAAAATTAATTGCCTCTCCTGAATAATAGACCTTAGCGTTACTTTTGGCGTCTGGCAAAATTAAAAACCCCACGCCAAAGATTATAATTAATGACAAGCATAAAAATACTAACTTATTCTTCATATTTTTTCTAATAGATTAATTTATAATATATTGGTCCCTAAATATAGGGAATTAATTAAATGACTAACAAATTTAACACATTAGACAAAAAAAGTCAATGTTATTTAATTAATTTTAATTATTTTATTTAATATTAGCTAAAATTAAATTATTATATAGCTTATTTATTTTACTATAATGGTTTTCACTATTAAATTTTAAAATTGTCGCTCTAGTTCGTTCACTTATGGTTTTAGTATCAATTTTACCTAATTTTACAATTTTTTTAGCTAAATCAGAGCTATCTTTAGGCTTAAATAATAAGCCATTTTTATTATCTTTTATAATCTCTTTAATTCCACCAATAGCTGAAGCAATTAGCACCTTACCATAGGCCAAAGATTCGAGCAAACTATAAGGCATATTTTCTTCCCAGATGGAAGGAATAATTACAGCCTTTGCATTTTTCACTAAATCCATTAAATCATCACCATATTTTGCCCCTGTCAGTTGCACTTTATTAGATAATCCATAATTCTTAATTCTTAATTCATAGTTCTCGAATTCCGTTCCTTCACCAACAATCTTCAACTTAAGATCAGTGTTTAACTTCGCCATTGCTTCTATCAATGTATCTATCCCCTTTTCCTTTGACAAACGGCCGAAATATAATAAATAATTTTCTGTTTTTTCATTTTTTATTTTAAATTTACTTTGATCAATAAAATTCGGAATAACAAATATTTTTTCTTCAGAAAAACCGAATTTTAAATAAATATTTTTTAAATACTGGCTTGGCGAAATAAATAAATTAATCTGCTTATAACTTTTTAAACATTTATTATTTAAATAAGCTTCAGTCATGCCGATAAAACTTTTTAAAATGCTATTATGATTGCATCTGTTTAAAAAACAATTATAATATTTACCGCCTAAACAACGATGGCAGACCTTTCCGTTAGTAAATAACATAGCGTTCGGGCAAATTAATTTATAATCATGTAGAGTCATCACAACCGGAATATTGTGTTTTTTTAAAACTTTAATTATGGCTGGTGATATCTGCCCAGAGATATTATGAAAATGAGCCAGATCGATTTTCTCTTCGGATAATAATTTTTTCAATTTACCAACCGCTTCATAATTATTAAAATATTTAATAATATTTATCAAATTAAATTTATTTAAATTAACTTCTCTAATAAAATATTTTGCGTATCTGGTTTTTCCATTTCTTTTATTTTCCATTGAAAAAGGAATTACTTCATGTCCGTTTTTTTTAAGTAATTCTGACAGCTCGAAAAAATAGCGCTCACTGCCGCCTCTTAAATAATAATATTTATTTATCTGTAAAATTCTCATATGTTTTTATTTGTGATCACTTTAAATTTATTTATCACTAACCAGCTTAAAACTTTAAATAAATGCTTTTTCATTTCACCCCGAATGGTGCAGATTATCCAGCTCTCGCTAATATATTCTTTAATAATTTTATCCCTAGTAGCTATAGCGGCGTCACTTTCCCAGATATTATTAAGCTCATTATTAATAATGTTTCCCATTGGAAGATTTATTAAATTACTTGGGTAGATATTGCCGTCTGGTGAAATAAATAATGAATCAAGGCCTGCTCCGCTTGGTATTAGTCTTTTATTAGTTTCATTATAATATTTTAAACCATAGTCATAATAAGCTCTTAGCCAGCTTTTAAGATTCCGACTTTTTAACTCGCTTTTTATTACTTGGCTTAAAGCTTGGCTGACCTTAGCCTGGTATTTAATCTTATTTGAATTTTTATTAAAATAAATATCGGAATTCTGCACTAAAGCTAAAGCAAGCTGTAATTTTTTTTCTTTAGCTAAATTATAGACATACATTAAATCATCAATGTTTTCATCCATAATCGTAAAACTTAAGCCTAAATTATTTACGCCAAGTTTCTGCAAACCAGCGATCGTTTGCATTGCTTTACTATATATTCCTTTTATTCCCCTAATTTTATCATGAGTCTCTTCGCGGCCGTCAATTGATATTCTTATTCCAATATTTCTATCAATTTTAAAAATATTCTTCATTCTATTTAAGATTAAATCAGTTGCTAAGCCATTGCTAGAAATAATAATTTGCGCTTTCGGGCTGGCCTTTTTTACCTTTTTTATTACTTCAATAATATCTTTTCTTAAAAATGGCTCGCCGCCAGAAATATTAATATATTTTAAGCTCGGGCTTAAATTTTTAAATGCTTGAAGCGGTAATTCTGGCTGTTTTTTCGACTGCCAAATATTGCACATCCGGCATCTTGAATTGCATTTATAAGTAACGGCAATTGTGGCATCAAGCGAAATTAATTTTTTATTCTTTCGGAAATTTAATTTATTAGCTAATTTTATTAAAGCAATTTTTATATTATGCATTTGATAAATTAAAAGCCTTGATAATATTTTTTTGAAACAATGCTTTTTTAGAAAATAATTAATTCCGTCACGATCATTTTTAATTCTAAAAATTGATTTTGTCCCGCCTGCGCCAGAGGAATAGCCATGATAATGTAAAACTCTAGCTAAAGGATAATAAATAATTTTATAGCCGACCCGTTTCGCCCGCTTACAAATATCAAAATCCTCAACCCCTAAAAAATAATTTTCATCAAATAAACCGATTTCTTCTACAAGTTCTCGGCGGATAAGCATACAGCCGCCAGTTAACCAGTCAACAGAGCTAACCTCATTTTTATTAAATTCAACTTCAGTCATAAAAGTACTGCCGGCAATATATTTATATAAAGTTGATAAGCGTAAAAATTCTCGCCATAAATTAGGAAAACGGCCGGCGCTAATCTGGTAACGGCCGCCAGGATAGTTGAAAATTGGCCCAGAAATCGCCACCTGGCGATTTTTCTCCATATATTGGTATAAGGAGGAGATTGCTCCATTCTCAACAATTACGTCAGAATTTAAAAGTAATATATATTCGCCGCTAGTTTCTCTAATCCCCTGGTTTACGGCTTTGGCAAAACCTAAATTTTCCTTATTCCTAATTAGCTTAACTCCTAATTCTAAAAATTTATTTTCATTTATTTTTTCTTTTGAAGCATTATCAATTACAATAAATTCAAAATTAAGGCCTTTATCTTTCGCCTTTAATTCAGACAATACCCTTAAAGTCATGTCCTGACTATTATAATTAATTGTTATGACTGATATTTTTTTCATAAAACTTTTTTAAAAATTATACGAGTAGCAATATTTTACTTATATCGAATAGAATAGAAAGTATTGATATTTATTGTTAATCACCCAAATCTTCAAATGCTATCCAGATCTACAAATTATCATTTAAATTCTTTTA
>JBDRCJ010000041.1:0-3758 GCA_043821805.1 Patescibacteria group bacterium | reverse complement strand
AATCGGACGGTTCTGACCCTTATTGTTTTGGCAAATATGTTTACGGCTATATGGTTAGGAATAACTTGCGGACATACTCGGTTCCGCCGGTTGTTCAAACGCTCGAGCCGGTGATTTTAGTGCCGGGGGTGATGGGGAGCTATTTGTATAGTTCCGTCGATCCGGGAGTGGAAGTTTGGCCAGCGATCGGGAAAACAGTGCTAGATCCATGGGATTTACATTTAAATCAGTTAATAATGGATGACGAAAGCAAGCCATCGGACAATTCTATGATAGTGCCGCCGCAGGATATAATTAGGAGCGTTTTAGATAAAGATTTTTTTGAAGGTTTGATAGATGAGTTAAAGCAAAATGGTTATGAAGAAAATAAAACTTTATTCGTTTTCCCCTATGACTGGCGCTTGGATTTAAACTGGACGGCCAACGGCATACCTTATAGCGGTTTTGATTCGTTAAAAGATAAAGTGGAAAAAGTTAAGCAATTGACTGGAGCGGCTAAGGTAAATATTATCGCGCATAGCATGGGCGGATTGGTGGCAAAAAATTACATCAAGCATTACGGCTCCGGGTCGGTAGATAAATTTATAGATATTGGCACGCCGCACTTAGGCGCGCCTGAAGCGTTGAAGATTTTGATGTATGGAGATAACTTAGGCACATATGCAATTAATCAAGATCGTATTAAAATTATTTCCCAAAATTTTCCTTCGGTGTATGAACTTCTGCCCAGCAGTAATTATTTTAATAGCGCCGACCCAGATTACGCCTATTATATTTACGACATGTATGATTTAGACAATAATGGGATAAAAAATAAGCTGGATTATGCGCAGTCCATTGAATTTATGAAAAATACGGGCAGGAATAATTATTTATTGGGCTTTAATGATACTTTGCATAATGACTTAGATAATTATTCGCCCAAGTCAGATGGCATTAAAACATATAATATCATGGGTTGCGGCAGCCCCACTATCGGACAAATTTTTGTTTTAAATAAAGAAAAATCCGGCGGATATGAATACGGCCTAAAATATATTTCCGGCGACGGCACAGTGCCGTTAAGAAGCGCCGAAGCGTTAACATCCGACGATAGTTATTATATTAGAGGCGTTGAACATTCGGTTTTGCCCAGCGCTAATGGCATCAAGCAAATTACCGCGGCCATCCTAAAAGATACGATTGGTTCATTTTCTCTGCAAAATTATCCGGAAATTTCGCAAAACAGCGCGGAATGTTCTTTGAACGGCACGCAAATTAGTTTTCACAGTCCGATTGAATTAAATGTTTATGATGAAAACGACAATCATGTCGGGCCAAATGCCAACGGCGATATAGAATTGGGCATTGCGGGCGCGCAGTACGATAATATAGACGGCAATAAATTTGTGTTTTTGCCGGCCGGGCATGATTACCGGGTCGTAGGCCAAGCCACGGCCAGCGGCAGTTTTAATGCTAGAGTGCAAACCGTGCAAGACGGGCAATATGTTGAAACAGTGTATTACAACCAAGTGCCGCTTAATAGCGTAAGCACAACGGTGAAACTGCAAATAACTAACGGCCAGACGGCCGGCATCATAGAATTAGATCAAGATGGGGATCAGGTTTTTGAAACTCAAGTAGAGCCTTCAGCCGTGTTGAATCAAGAACAGGCAACCGATTTAATTAAACCTGAAACGCAGATTAATTTAGTTGGAACTTTAGGCAATAATGATTATTATATTTCCGCGGTTACTGCAGAATTAATCGCCACAGATATTGGCGGATCCGGTATTTTAAAGACCGAATATAGTTTGGATAATGGCCAAACCTGGCAATTATATGAAAATACTATCAATATAGATCAGCAAGGAGCGAATAAAATCCTATTTGAATCCACTGATAAGGCCGGGAATATTGAAGAAGAAAAGACCGAAGAATTTAAGATAGATTCTGTCCCGCCCGTAATAGATATGATAGCCCCGCTGGCCAATGATGAATATGACCATGCTGAAACTTTGGAAATATTGTATAATAGTATAGACAGCGCTTCCGGCCTGAATGATTCGGCTACTAAAATGCAAATTGACGGCCAGGATATTAGCACTACTAACATTGATCTATTCCCATATCAATTGGGAAGCCATCGGCTTATTATTAATATCTTTGACTTAGCCGGCAATCAGACAGCTACTACGGTTCCATTTTCCATAATAACCAGCATTCCGGGGACAATTGATGATATTAAGAGATTATATTCAGAAAAACAAATTATTAAAGCCAGCGCCAAGAATGAGCTGATTGAGGAATTGAACAGCTTGCAGAAATATTTTGAACGATTTGGCGCTCGGCAAGATAAGAGATTGCCTAGATATCAGGAAAGGCTGGCAAAATGCGATAAGGGGAAAAAGCACGCGGCTGATTGCCGGGAATCGGTCAAAAAACTTTATGAACGGCGCGAGTATGCATTAAATAAGACCCACGCCAAGCTAGTTGCTAATAGATTTGCCGATCTGTTAAAAGATTTGGAAAAATATTATTCTAAGAAATGGCTTACGCCGAGGGCATACAAGATGATTAAGCAGGAATTAATATATTTAAAAAATAATTTGTAATTTTATGTTTAAAACTATTTTAAAAAGTAATTTATCATTTTATTTTGTATTATATTTAATTATTTTTTTATTTTTTCCTTTTATTTTGCTTAAACCACAATTTTTAGTAAGAGATGTTGCTTGGTTTATTGATTATTTTATTTTTATTTTTCCTTTAACTTTTTTTGTTTTTCTACTAATTGTTAGAAATTTTAGTAAATTATTTAATAATTATAGAAAAGATCTATTGTGGTTTTGGATGACTTTTATTATTATTTATTTTTTAACTATTTTTTATAGTTATAATATAGTATTAGGTGCGTTTGAAGGCTTTAGATTATTTTAATTAGCAGATAAAAATATTGCAAAACACTACTTCTGAAGTGGTGTTTTTGTATTTTATTAAAGTTGAAATATTAGCGGAGAAATGTTAAGGTTAGATTATGGATAAAAATAAAAATAATTTTGCTTATATAGATGGCGCTAATTTGCATAAAGGCGTCAAAAGCTCGGGCTGGAGATTGGATTATAAAAGATTCAGGGTTTGGCTGTCGGAAAAATACAGCGTGAAAAATGTTTACATTTTTATCGGGCTAATACCGAAGTACAAAGATTTATACGCTTACCTTCAGGAGTGCGGATTTATTTTGATATTTAAAGAAGTGATATATGACGGCGATGGAAAAGCAAAGGGAAATTGCGATGCTGATTTAGTCTTGCAAGCGGCTATGGATGCTTATGAAAATAAATTTGATTCGGCAATTCTTGTCTCTAGTGACGGCGACTATGCCAGTTTAGTAAAATTTCTTATGGGCCACGGAAAGTTAAAGGCCGTACTATCGCCGCACACCGAAGATAAATGTTCGATCCTGCTTAAACGGACGAACGCGCCGATAGTATATTTGGATGAAGTCCGCTTATTTTTTAAAAAATCCTGAAAAAGAAAAAGCCCCCGGCGCGGACGAAACCGCGCAAGGGTCTTTTTCGTAGGTATTAACTATATTATAGCAAATCAATATTTTTTGTCAAGTTTTGTCAAGCCATTGTCAAGCCATAAAATTAATGAAAAATAAAATAACCGCTTATTTTAAATTAAATTTTTATCAAATGTTTAACAAAATATGAATAAAGAACAAACTAAAGAAAAAATAAAAAAAGGATATTAATAAACACTATGCAAAATCT
>JBDRCJ010000040.1:0-2365 GCA_043821805.1 Patescibacteria group bacterium | reverse complement strand
GAGGATCTTATTATAATTTCAAATAAAGGACAAGTCATCCGCCTTCCTTTAAA
Organism: Patescibacteria group bacterium; assembly: GCA_043821805.1. Taxonomy (GTDB): domain Bacteria; phylum Patescibacteriota; class Patescibacteriia; order Patescibacteriales; family CAYMCJ01; genus JBDRCJ01. The sequence goes on along the minus strand of JBDRCJ010000040.1, from coordinate 2,312 downwards.
ATCCGTTAATATCACAGGTCGCGACACTCAAGGTGTCCACCTAATGCGTTTTCGTGAAAGCGGTGATAAAGTAGCTAATGTAACTTTTATCTAAATAGTATTTCGTATCGAGTATTAAGTATTACGCATGGACGCTTCACCTGTTTTTAAAATATTATCGCTTGTCGATGTGACAGGAGGAAAATAATGTGATGATTCACCCCCTTTTCCAAAGGGGGTCGACCCGTATTTACGGGGCGGGGGGATTTTTCGCGCGCAATAACCTACAAAAATTACCTAACCTAATGACGAACTTTAACAAACCTTTTACTTCCATATCCTTCTACCCCGCCTTCTGACAAGTAAAAGGCGGTAAAAAGAATCCATCACCATCATAGTACATACTATACTTGTCCGCCTTTGACGAGGTATGTACGAAACAATAAATTTATGACAAATGAAGAAAAACAAAAAATCAAAACTCTCGAAGCTTTGACTAAAAAATTATATAAAAAGCTCGATAAAAAACTCCTTTTCCATGGCTGGCATCATATACAATTCGTAAAAAACAAAGCAAAAGAATTTTCAAAGTTTATCGATGCAAATCAATTTTTAGTTGAAAGCGCGGCTATTGTCCATGACTTAAATTACATAGCAGGCAAATCCTTTAACCCCGAGAGTGGTTTTATACTTGCTCAAAATATTTTAACCGATACAAATTATACTAACACAGAAATTGAGCGGCTAAAAAGAATAATTCTTGAATCACATACAAAAATAAGAACAAGCAAAATCTCAAACGAAGGAAAAGCTTTAAGCGATGCAGATACTCTTTTTAAAGCATTACCAATCACGCCTATAGTCTTTGCCTCAAAATTTATACAAGAAAACAATATCAATATAGAAAAATTAGCAACTAAAGTATGCGAAGAGCAAAACAGGCTAATGCGAGATAATATTTACTTTTACATTCCCGCTGTACAACAAAAATATTTATCATGGGCAAAAACAAATCTTTCTCTTTGGAATAATGTAGAAGAATCACTAAAAGATAAAGATATAAAGAAATTACTTGAGATAATTTAAAAAAACTAAACATCAAATGCGTCTCTCCTACCGACGGCGATTTGATTTTTCAAAATGCGAGGGTGCCATAGTCCTCAATTTCGAGGAACGAGAATTTGAGGCTGTGGCACCCTAATTGCAAACCTAATGCTTTGGGTAGTTAAAAAATTGCTTATGATGATTTAATGCAAATTAATTTCTCCATGTACCTACACATGTATGTACTTACAATTTTATGACATGGATATTATTTTCACTTCTGGCTGCATTTTTATGGTCAATCGTTAATATTGTTGATAAATATGTAATGGGAAAATGGATTAAAAATCCTACTATCCCAATAATATTTACTGGGATAATAGGTGTAATCGCAAGTTTTTTTGTATTTTTAATCAACGGATTTCAATTATTAAGCCTATCGTTAATAATTCTCGCTCTAATTGCGGGGATTTTTTATATATTAATGACGCTGTTTTATTTAAAGGCTGTACAGATTGAAGAAATATCAAGAATAATTCCATTATTTTATCTAAGCCCAATCGTTTTAGCAATTTTTTCAAGAATATTTTTGCGAGAAATTTTAACACCCGTACAATATATAGGTATTGCATTACTGATAATCGGAGCGATTTTAATCAGTTCTAAAAAACTAGTAAAAATTACTCTAAATAAAGCCTTCTTTTTCATGATCCTAGCCGTATTATCTTTATCAATTTATTCAATAATCTTAAAATATCTATTAACGCATGCTTCTTTTTGGCAGGTATTTGCTTATATGCAACTATGCTGTTTTATCTTAACAATACCTATATTTTTATTTAATTACCGTGATTTAATAATAGCTATAAAAAATCATGGCAAAAAAATTGTTTTAATAATGGCACTTAATGCTCTAATCGATTTATCAGGAGTTTTGGCTATAACTATCGCCACATCAATTGGATATGTATCGCTAGTAAGTTCCTTAGCCTCAATTCAGCCTTTCTTCGTCCTCTTAATGGCGAGTAGCCTAAGTATTTTTTATCCAAAAATTTTAAAAGAAGAAACACAAAAATCAACCATCGCTTTAAAATTTATTGCAATAGCATTAATGTTCATCGGCGCTATTCTTATTATTTAAAATTAGCTAAGAATAAAATCTCATCTCTAATTTATCTTTTATTTCTTCCCAGTTAGTAATTTTAGATTTTAACAATTTATAAAATTTCGCATCATGATTTTTATGCTTTATATGGCATAATTCGTGAGCAATAACATAATCGATGCAT
>JBDRCJ010000039.1:0-10540 GCA_043821805.1 Patescibacteria group bacterium | reverse complement strand
TATTTATATAAAATATATAAAAAGAAGAATGAAGATTTATTAATTATTTTTAGTTTAACTAGCTTAGTGGCTGCTTATTTTATCCAGAATTTGTTAGTTTTTGATACAATTCTTAGCTATTTATCTTTGTTTTTTATTTTAGGTTATATTTATACTTTGGAAAAAGGATATGCGGAGGAAGAAAAAATAAAATCAATTAACTTAAATAATTTAAAAATTTTTAGTTTATTATTTATTTTTATCGGATTTGGTTATTTAATATTTTGGCAAAATATTCGTCCGGCTACTTCAGCTTTTTATACAAGGCAAGCAATGAATGAAGCTAATAAAGAAACTTATTATTATAGTAATTTTTCAAACTTTGTCAGAAAATCATTAAGCTATCAGACAGTCTGGGACGCCGAATATATAGAATATTATACTACTATTTTTAAGGAGTTTCGCAGTGATCAAAATATTAGCAAAGAAGCGATTGGAGCCGATTTAGAATATATTACCGAGGCTGGAGAGAAATATTTAAAATATAATAATCAAGATGTAAAATATATATCCCAACTAGCCATTTTATATGAGATGCTTTATGATATGCTGCGTGATGAAAAAGATTTAGCGCGGGCCGAAATGCTTATGAAAGAAGCAATTAGCTTAAGTGAGGAAAGGGTTTATTTTTATCATGTTTTAGCCCAAATTTATGAATTTACAGGGCGCGACGAAGAAGCGTTAGCAGAATTAGAAAAAGCGAAGGAATTAAATGAAAATGTTCCTGAAACATATTGGTCTCTTGCTTTAATATATTCAAAGTTAGAAGATAATGATAATATAATTAGTAATGTAAAGAAAGCTTTAGCTAGGAATTTTAGCTTCTCTAGAGTTGAAGATATAATAACTGTTCTACCAATATTTGAAGCTGAAAAAGATTTTGTATCTTTAATAAATTTATATAGCCAAGCGGCTAGATTAGAGCCAGGCAGTACTGATCATTTAGCACATTTAGCCGCGGCTTATGCGGCGATTGGGCAAAACGAAGAAGCGATTCGCACGGCAGAGAAAATTATTAGCCTTAATCCTTCGGCGATAGACCAGATAAGTCAGTTTATAATTGATGTTAACGAAGGGAAGTATCTAAAGTAAGAATTAAGAATTGGGATAGTTAGGATTTTTGGGAATATTAGGATTTTTGGGATTGTATAAATATTTTTTAATTATTGTTCTTTGTTACTCGTTATACTTTCAACATAATGCGTTCCACGTTATGTGTTATGCGTTATGTGAAATTTTTATGAAAAAATTAATAAATGAAAAATTGAATATTAATATTTTGAAATATTTTGTATTAGCTATTTTAACTTTGCCTTTAGTTTATTCAAATTTCTTTTTATATCCGACTATCGGTCTAAAAAGTTTTCTATTTCGGGTGATAATTGAAATCGCTTTACTTATTTATTTAGTATTAATAATAAAAAATAAAGAATATTTGCCGAAGAAAAATATTATAATATTAAGTTTTTTATTTTTTTTAATAATTAGTTTTACTTCTAGCGTAATAAATTCTGGTTTTTATAATAGTTTTTTTTCAAGCTTTGAACGAATGGAAGGGTTAATAAATTATCTTCATCTTTTTATTTTTTTAATAATTTTAACTAGTGTTTTTAATAATAAAAAAGACTGGTTATTATTCTTTCGTTGGTCGCTATTTATAAGCTTATTAGTCAGCCTATACGCGATTTTCCAGAAATTTAATTTTAGCTTTGTTTTAAACCTTGGCGCTAGCCGGCTTGACAGCGCCCTGGGCAACCCAAGTTTTTTAGCTTCGTATCTATTGTTTAATGTTTTTTTAGGCCTCTATATAATTAATAAAGTTAAGGGTAAATTTAATAAATTTTTATATAGCCTGATTACTTTAGTTAACCTAATCGTCATTTATTTTACCGGCACAAAAGGAGTATTTTTAGCTTTAGCATTTGTATTTTTTATTTATATAATTTATGCAATTATTAAATATCAAGGGTATAAAAAAGTCATTCCGGCTTTATTAATATTAATTATCACTATTTCCTCCCTTTATATATTAATTTCTAAAAAAGACGAGCTAAAAGAAATGTGGCAAAGTACATCAGTCAAAAACAGGCTTTTAGTCTGGCAGATTAGCCTTGAAGCTTTTAAGGAAAAGCCGATTTTTGGCTGGGGGGAAGGCAATTTTGATGTGGCTTATAATAAGTATTATAGCCCTGAATTAAAAGAGCTGTTTTTCGACCATGCTCATAATATTATTATAGATATGGGAGTTAAATTCGGCATTTTAGGCATAGCTGCATATTTATTTATTTTATATACAATCTTTAAATCATTGAAGAAAGGTTTTAAAGAGAATAAAATTATTATTAGTGAATTTTTATTATTTAGTTTGCTTATTTTAGCTTATTTTATCCAGAATTTATTCTTGTTTGATTCTATAAATAGCTTTATTTATTTTATTTTAATTTTAAGTTTTATTTCATTTATTTCCGGAGGGAAAAGGTTTGAAATTAAAAAAAATATTTATTTAGTAATTTTATTAATAATATTACTGCCAATAATAATTTATTCTTTTGTTTATTATAATCTGCGTCCAGCTTTAACAAATTATTACGCAACCCGAGCTGTTTCCGCCGCTCTTGATGACCCTTATTTTACAGTAGAAAATTTTACTAAAGCCTTAAATTTAAATACTTTTGGTCAAGTAGATTTACTAAAGCAAGCATCCGAAGTTGCTATAAGAAGCAACAGCTCGCCTATTTATAATTATTTAACTCGCCAGGAGTTATTCAGCGTAATTACTGAAAAATATGAAGAATTATTAGCAAAAAATCCTCATAAAATGCGGCTATCTTTAAGCTTGGCAATATTATATTTAAATAATCAGTTTGTAGAAGATAATATTGAAAAAGCAAAAAATTATCTTGTTCAAGCCCAAAAATTAGGTCCGCGAAAATTAGAGATTAATGATATTCTAAGTAGAATTTATTTTTTAGAAAAAGACTATCAAAAAGCTTTAGACCAAGTGGAAATTGTCTTATCTTATGATTTTGAAAGTGCCGATTTCTTATTCCGTAAAGCAATATTTAATCTTTATTTAAATAATTTAGCCGTCGGTGGTGAAGCGCTAAGCGAAGCAATCAACAGCGGTCGAGTAATATATTTTCCAGATTTAATAAGTATCGCTCAGGCCTACGAAGCAAATGAGCATTATCTTGAGGCAATTGATTATTATAACAAATCTCTAGAAAATTCTAAAAATCGGACTGATGCCGGAATAAAATTAGCTAAAGAAAAATTATATGAATTATATATAAAAGTCGGAAATTTAGAAGAAGCAAATAAGATTAAAGAAAAATTGTAAATATGATGCGAATAATATAATGCGAATCTACAATCCGCCAGCCGGCGGAGCAAATGCCGCAAATTATTACAAACACGAATACGCGAATGTATGCGAATGACGGGAATAAAAGTATAAATTTTAAAATTATTTTGTATTTTTTAAAATAAAATTCGCTTTAATCGTATTCGCAGTATTTGCATAAATTTGCGGATTCGCATTATTATAATCTATGTCTGAAAAATTATATCTAAATATTCTAAAATTCGGCATTTACTTATCTTTTTTTTCTGTTTTTTTAGTTTTTAAGAGTTTACTTTTTCCCTATATAACTTCTAAGCAGATATTTTTTAATATTTTAATTGAGATATTATTTATTTTTTGGCTAGTTTTTATTATTAAGTATCCTAATTACCGGCCGAAAAAATCATATATTACGCATGGCTTATTTGCTTTTTTTGCCGCTTTGATAATATCTTGCTTTTTTAGCGTTGATTTAAATTTAAGTTTTTGGGGAGATGTGGAAAGAATGCTCGGCGTTTTTCATTTACTCCATTTTCTGGCTTTTTATTTAATCATAATTAGCGTGATGAAAAACTGGCAGGATTGGAAACTATTATTAATTATTTCTATCGCTTTTGCTACTATCGTAAGTATTATTGGTTTAGACGGCGAGAAGGCTTATAGCACAATCGGCAATACCGCCTATGTTAGTGGTTATTTAATTTTTAATATTTATTTTGTTTTACTATTATTTTTTAAAGAAGAAAATAAGAATCTGCGCTGGCTTTATTTATTATTTTTACCCTTATTTTTAATAGAGTTTAAAAAAGCCAGGACTACCGGAGCGTTTGTCGGTTTTGGCTCAAGTGTAATTTTCTTAATAATTCTTTATATAATTTTATTTAAGAATAAAAAGGTTAAAATTTATCTAACTATCATCAGTGTTGTATTAATTTCTATAGCAACTTTATTATATGTGTATAAAGATAGCAATTTCGTGGCAAATAATTCGTATTTAAATTTAGTTAGGGAAGTTTCTTTTCAGAAAAGCACTTTTCAGACCCGTTTAATTTCTTGGCGGACCGCCGCCAAAGATTTTTCTAGCCACCCGATTTTCGGCACCGGACACGGAAATTTCGCGATAATTTTCGATAAATACTTTGAGCCTTCTTTTTACGATTATACTCGCGAAGAAACTTATTTTGATCGCGCCCATAATAATTTAGTTGATATTGCTTCAACCGCCGGAATTATCGGCTTATTAACGTATTTTTCTATTTTTGCGGCAGTTGGATATTATTTAATTCAGGGCTACCGAAAAGAAAAAATAAATGTCCACGAATTTATTATTATTGCTAGCTTGCTAGCCGCCTATTTTATCCAGAATCTAACCGTTTTTGACTCTTTAGTTACTTACATAAGCTTAATGATGATCTTAGGTTATATTTATTGGTTTTACCAAAAAAGGGATGAGGAAGAAGTCGAAGAACAAAATAAAGGATTTATTAATAAAGAAATTTTTACTTTCGTGATATTCGGAGTAATAATATTAACAATTTTATACCAATTTAATTATAAACCAATAAAAATGCTAAAAGGTACAATAAAAGGTCAGCTAGAATTAGCTCAGGGTAAAGTCCTAGAAGGGGTTAACGTTTATAAAGAAGCTTTAAAATATGATACTATTTTAGATCGAGATAGCCGTACTAGCTTAATTCGCACTTTAACTATGATCGCCAATAATGACCAAAGTTTAGATAAAGAAGAAATGAAGAAAATTTTAGATTATGGAATAGAGTTAGCAAAAGAAAATGTAAATTATAATAAAAAAGACAGCTTAGCAGAATTGCAATTAGCCCAAATATTAGACGTGGCTGCCCGCTATAATGCTGATACTGCAGAAAAGTTTTATTATTATTCAGACCAAGCCCTAGGGGCAGTTAACCAATCAGTTGCATCAAGCCCTGGCCGCATACCAATTTATTATTCTAAAGCGCAAATCCAGCTTAACCGCGGTGAAATTGAAGAAGCGATTGAGACTTATAAATATTCAGTCAGCCTGAATGAAAATTATTATGATAGTTATTGCCAATTATCCATGGTTTATTTTAGGCTAGACCGGCAGGAGCTAGGCTACCAGGCGATGGGAGATTGTATTGACAAAGGCGGAGTCGGGCTGCTTGCTAATGGAAGTTATGTAGCTAGCTTAATTAATTATTATAATGAGCAAGGCGATAAAGAGAAAGTCTTAAAATTATACCAGCAATTATCAAATCTTGAATCGCAAAACGCCTCGGTTTGGGTGAATTTAGCTAAGCTATATGCTGAATTAGGAGAAATTGAAAATGCAATTAGCGCGGCTACAAAAGCAGCTGAACTTGATAAAAGCCTGCAATCTTCAGTGAGCGAGTTTATTAAGGGACTCGAATGATGAAAATAATGCGAATCTACGATCCGCCAGCTGGCGGAGCGAATTCTGCAAATTGCTAATATGCAAAAACGTGAATTCGTAGTTGGGATGGTTAAGATAGCTAATATGATGGGGATTGTTAAGTTATTACGATTTATGGGCAATTTTTGAATTTTGATATTCGAATTTATTTGGAATTTGGTGCTTAGGATTTTGAATTTTTCCGAAGCTTCGGAGAAGGGATTTAGAAATTAGTTTTTATTTACATCATTTTTATAATATTTAACATAGACAAATATATGATCTGTTTAAATTGCCGTAAACAATTACCGGATGATGCAACTACCTGCTCATATTGCGGCAAGGCAGTTGACCATCCGGTGCAATTAAAAAAAGAAATTTCTTTTCGGCGCTATCAGCGCTGGATTTTTTACGCTCTGATTATTATAATTTTTTTAGGTATGATTGGGGTTATTTTAAAAATTTACAGTACTAACACAAAAATTTTACTAGATATTGCTAACGTTAAAAAAGAGCTTGATCAAAAAGAATCGGCCTTAAAAACCGCTAATGAAGATTTAGTAAAAAGAAATGAGCTACTGCAAACTGTTCAGTCTAATTTATCTGCAAAGGACAGCCAATTACAGGAAGTAAATACGAACTTAGTGCAAAAAACAGAAGACTATAAAAAAGTATTAGACGAAAAGACTAATATTGAGCAGCAATATAAGCAAAGCCTTGAAGAAGTAAATAAAGCGGACGCTAATATTTATAGTTTAATAATAAAATTAGGGCTGGGCATTAGCAACCCTGATATTGCTAAAATTCCAGTAGCTGATGCAAATTTTATTGGGGATGACAGCGATGCTGATGGTTTATCAGATTTAGCTGAAGTAGTATTCGGTACAGATAAGAATTTAGCCGATACTGACAACGACGGCTATAATGATAAAGAAGAAATAATGACCGGCTTTAATCCTTTAGGCGAAGGCAGTTTAGGAATTGACCAAAATTTCGCTAATAAACAGAAAGGTAAAATATTATTACAGGTTGAACAGAACGGCGAAGCCTGGTACGTTAATCCGGGCGACGGTAAAAGATATTACCTCGGAAATCCGGCTGACGGCTTTCGGGTGATGAGAGATATTGAGTATTGGACGAAAGATTTTGGGGGAACGGGGGAATGACGAATTATTAATTAAGAATGGAGAATAACGGTTGACGATTTACGACCTGCCTGCCGGCAGGCAGGTTGGCGAATGTCGATTTACGGTTGATGGTTAACGTTTTTAACAGGTGATAAGTTACGAATTAGGTACTTAGGGTATAGGGCTTAGGGATGGGAAGCAGGAATTAGGAATTAGGAACAAATAATTTAAGATATAAGATTGTAGATTTAAGAATGTTTTGAATTTTGTATTTTAAATTTTGTGCTTATTTAGAATTTGTAATTTTTGATTTGTAATTTATTTATGTTCTTTGTTTTTTGTTATGGGTTACGAATTAGAAGGTTAAAAATGTTTAGATAATTAGAAAAGAAATATAGATTAAAATATATATTAAAATATAGATTTAATTTTAAAAAGACTTGGGCTCGTGTGCTTAAGTCTTTTATTTACATAAATATTTAATTATGTTAAGCTAATTTTAGAAATAAAAGCAAAGGAGGGAATTGCTAATGGAGAAAAAAAATCCAGATGAAACTGAAGAAGTAAAAAATGTGCCGGAAGTTGAAGGGTATATTTATTGTTCTGAGCATGACATCTTTTATAATGAAAAGCTAAAGGAGGAAGCTGAAGAAGAAAGAGAAAGATTAGCAAAGGGAGAATTTACAAAGTTTGCGGCCTTAAATGTTGAAGCTTGCCCGTTGTGTGCGCGAAAATTTGCTGATTCTATTAGAGCAATTCATCAGCCGGTAGATCCAACTCCAGGAAGATATTTCCCAAAACCAAGCAGGTTTCTAAAACTAAAAGGAAAATATTAAACAAGATAAATAATGTTTTCATCCAGCGTCAGAGTTTTTAGTAAAGAACTCTGACCTTTTTTATTTAGAGAAGATAACCGGCAGAATCACCCGCCCAATGCAATCTGGGCGGGTAGATTCTGCCGCAGCGGGGGATATTATAACTAAAAAAAATGAGGGATGTTTTCACCATAGCGTCAGAGTTTTTTGAAGAGGACTCGGGCGTTTTTTATATATGCTTGATTAAATTATTAAAATATGTTACGGTAATTTAGTATCTGTTCATTTATTTCAAAATTTCATATAATCTTAACAAAGGAGAGCAGGAAATGAAAAAAAGTTTGGATAATAAAGGGTTTACATTGATGGAGCTTATTCTCGTAGTTGCCATTTTAGGAGTAATTTTTATTGGTTTTGGCTTTGTAGGAGGTTTTTTAATGGGTAATTATTGGGTTGGAGAAGAATCAGTTTTAAAAGCCGTGCAGTTAGAAGATTCTTCAATGATTAAAGTTATTAAATTAGAACGAAATATTTGGAGTTATAGCAGAGTTATTGTGTCGGATAAAAACGGATTAGAAAAAGAGTATTATATAGATTCTAATATTCTCCAAAAAAGGAAAGCGATACCTATTAGCAATTAACGTCAATAAAGAGGATTAAATTTATATTATAGTATTAGAATCTTATGCCCCAAGTACCAGTGTTAAATTGAAACCAACAAAGGAGGAAAGTGATGAGAATCATAATCCAAACTGTGGCAATATTTTTCAGTATTTGGTTTTTTGCTCCATACGTTAACTCTTCGCAAACGCATATGGATGGGCTTATCATAGGTTCTGTGACGGCCTCTGGTATTCTATTTATTGAGCTTATATTTTATTTGTTTGCGAAAAAGTTTTTTCAAAAAAATAAAAAAATTGAGCCGTAAATAAAAAATGTATGGCGAACTAATGTAATATAACGTCAGAGTATTTCACAAAGAATTCTGACGTTTTTTAATACTTTACACTTAAATTTTATATAAGGTGCGGAAATGATATCCGTAAATAGCAAAAGTAATCGCTAAAGGAAAAAGACGTGGATGCCTGAATAAGCACCAGAAAAAGAGCTTCCAGTAGCTGGCTCTCCCTTGTTTTATTAAACCAAGAACCCACATAGATTTAAAAAGCGCGCTTGTATAGCCAAAATTGAAATGAGTAAAACCGAAATGAAAACGCAACTTCTTTGCTGGCTTATGATCTCTGAGAAAGATTTTAACTCGTTCATAATAAGGTTTAGCAGAATAAATTTCTTTAATAATATTCTTATAGCCTTCAATCAGTTTTGTATAATCCATTTTAGGCTTAAAATTAAGTGAGAAGTCAGTATTGTCGCCAGAAATATTTTTTAATAACCTATTTTCTTTTTTAAGGCGATTATAAAGCCTAGTACTTTTAGGCGCATTTAATAATCCGACCATAGCAGTAATTATCCCGCTTTTTTTAATAAATTCAATTTGGGTTTGAAAAATTGACGGCGGGTCGTTATCAAATCCCACGATAAATCCGCCGGTTACTTCTAAGCCAAAACTTTGGATTTTTTTTACCGAGTTTACTAAATTGCGATTTTGGTTTTGAAATTTTTTGCATTCGGCTAACGAGTTTTTATCAGGCGTTTCAATCCCGATAAAAACAGTATCAAATCCGGCTTCAACCATCATCTGCATTAACTCTTCATCATCAGCCAGATTTATTGAAGCCTCGGTTGAAAACACAAAAGGATTTTTATGTTTTTTCATCCAACTAATTATTGCCGGTAAAACTTCTTTTTTTAGCTTAAATTTATTTCCAATAAAATTATCGTCAACAAAAAAAACTTTCCCTCGCCAGCCTAAACTATATAATTTTTTTAATTCAGCTAATGTCTGTAAAGCAGTTTTTGTTCTCGTGCCTCTACCAAAAAGATTTGTGATGTCGCAAAAATCGCAATTAAAAGGGCAGCCTCTTGAATATTGTATAACCATCGAGACATACTTTCTCATCTTAATAAGTTCGAATAAGGGAGCAGGGGTATTTTCTAGATTTGGAAATTCATTAGTTGAATAGATAGGTTTAGCGCAGTTATTTTTTAAATCATCTAAAAACAAGGGTAAAGTAATTTCCGCTTCGTTAAGAACAAAATGATCAACTTCCTTAAAGTCTTCAGGCGAGGCAGTAAATAAGGGCCCGCCAGCCACAATTTTAACATTATAATCTTTGCATCGTTCAATAATTTCTTTAGCGCTTTCTCTTTGTATTTCCATTGCGCTAATAAATACATAATCAGCCCATTCCAGGTTTTTGTCTTTCAACTTATTAACGTTTAAGTCAATAACTTTTTTATTCCATTCTTTTCGTAGCATTGCCGCCACCGTTAATAACCCTAAAGGAGGATGAACGGCTTTTTTAGAAATAAATTTTAAGGCATGCTTAAAACTCCAGAAAGTGTCTGGATATTTTGGATAAAGCATTAGAATATTTATTTCAGATTTATTCATAGTTATTTTATTTTTTAACATAGGTGCAGATAACCGGCAGAATCCTTCGTTGCGACGAGGAGATTCTGCCGAAGCGGGGGAAAGTGTCTGGATATTTTGGATAAAGCATTAGAATATTTATTTTTGGATTATTCATGATAATTTTCTTCTTGACAAATTAAATATGAATTTGCCAATTTTTATTTAAAATACACCTCTTTTACACCGTTGCGTCAGAGTTTCTCGCAGAGGACTCTGATGTTTTTTTATTTTATCGCTGCTAACCGTCAGAGTCCCCCGAGCGTCGGGGAG
>JBDRCJ010000038.1:0-3032 GCA_043821805.1 Patescibacteria group bacterium | reverse complement strand
AGCAGTTAGAGGAAAGCATGCTCATAAAAACCTTGAACAAGTGATATTTTGTATTCAGGGGAGTTTTTCTCTTTATCTTGATGATGGTAGCGTCCAGCAAATTATCATATTAAATAAACCAGGGGTAGGCGTCTTTCTTGGAAAGCGTTTGTGGCATAAAATGTCTAATTTTTCAGATCATTGTGTATTGCTAATTTTCGCCTCCGATTATTATAATGAATCAGATTATATAAGAAATTATCAAGAATTTAAAAATTATATTGCAAATTTTTATGATATTATTTAATGATTTTTCAATTCAGCATAAAAAGATTAAAAAAGATATTTATTTAGCCTGCAAGCGGGTAATTGATAGTAATTGGTTTGTTATGGGTAAAGAAGTAGAAAATTTCGAACAGCAATTAGCAAAATATCTTGGGATAAAATATTGTGTTAGCTGTGGCTCTGGCACTGATGCAATTACGCTATCTCTCTTAGCTCTTGGCATTGGACCAGGCGATCAGGTTTTAACAACAAATATGACAGCTTTCCCAACTATTACAGCTATTCATAGAGCTGGAGCAAGCATCGGACTAGTAGATATCTCAGCTGATACAGGCTTAATTAATACAGAGTTAATTGAAAAAGCAATTACTAAAAAAACGAAAGCAATTATCCCAGTTCATTTATATGGCCAAGCTTGTGATTTAGAACACCTAAAAAAAATATGCCAAAAATATAAAATTTCTTTAGTTGAGGATTGCGCTCAATCAATTGGGGCGACTTATAAAAAATTAAAAACAGGAACTATTGGCCAATGTGGAGCTTTCTCATTTTATCCTACAAAAAATTTAGGCTGTTTAGGAGATGGTGGCGCTGTAGTCACCAATAATACTAAACTGTTTAATTTATTAGTAAAATTAAGAAATTATGGCCAAAGCAAGAGATATTATCACTCTGATTTTGGCTTAAATAGTAGGTTGGATGAAATTCAAGCAGCAATGCTGAGTGAGAAATTAAAATATTTAGATGAATGGAATAGCGAAAGAAGGTCATTGGCTAATCTTTATTTAAATCATTTAGATCCAGCTATTTGTTTAAAGGAAAAAGATTGTGGCCAAGCAGTTTATCATCTTTTTGTGATTAAACATCCCAAAAGAGCCGCTTTGATGTCTTACCTTTTTAAAAATGGTATTCAAACTTTAATTCATTATCCCGTACCTGTTAATAAGCAGACACCGATGTCCCAAATAAATAAATCATTCCCTGTTAGCGAAAAATTTGCAAATAACATATTAAGTTTGCCTTTGTACCCCGGCTTAACAAAACGTAATGTACTTAAAATATGTAATAAAATTAATAATTTTAACAAATATGACAGATGATAATAATAAATTAAATATTTTACTTTCTATTGTAATACCTGTTTATGGTGGCGAAAAAACTATACCCCTAGTTTGTGATGAGATTATTAATAAACTAAAAGATCTAAAATATGAGATTATTTTAGTTAATGATGATAGCCCAGACAACTCTCATGAGGTCTGCTTAAGATTACATAATAAATATCAGCAAATTATAAAATATGTAAAATTATCAATAAATTCTGGCGAACATAATGCGGTTATGGCGGGTTTATCATTTACAAGTGGTGATTATGTTGTGGTTCTTGATGATGACAATCAGAATTCTGTTGAAGATATTGTGCGCTTGCTCCAATTTGCTAGGCAAAATAGATATGACTGTGTTTATACTTACTATAGTAAAAAACAACATTCATTATATCGAAATTTTGGTAGTTGGTTTAATAATCTTTGCGCCACTATATTATTAAAGAAACCTTATAATTTATATTTATGTAGTTTTAAATTATTTAGTAAATTTGTTGTTAAAGAAGTCGTTAAATATAAAGGTCCTTTTCCCTATATAGATGGTTTAATTCTTCAGGTCACTAGTAATATCGGAAAACTACAGGTAAGTCATCAAAAAAGAGAAATTGATAAATCACATTATACTTTAAAGAAATTAATCTCTTTATGGTTAAACACTTTTACTAATTTTTCTATTATACCGCTTCGTATTTCCACAGTGATGGGCTTGTTTTTTTCTCTGGTAGGTCTTTTTTACGGGGCTTACACAATATATCAGAAAATATTCAATAATATTGAGATATATAAAGGTTGGACTAGTACGATGGTGGTAATACTTACTTTTGCTGGAGTTCAGTTAATAATACTGGGGGTAATTGGAGAGTATATTGGAAGATTGTTTCTAAGTCATAATAAAAAACCTCAGTACACAATATACAAGAAATATTTTTAATTAGTATTATGTGAAGAAGTTATCTGTATGACAAAAAAATTTCGAAAAAATATTTTTATCGCCTTGTTGATTGTCTGCGCGATTATGATTGGATTTATTAATGTTTTACCCGATGTGTTAGCAAATAATTTATTGGCGAACGAAGGTCAAAAATATTTTCCATTTGCCGGTGGTGGGGATAATACTTATGCATACGGGTCAAGGATAAGAGAGCCTTTAGATGGGCACTTGATAGTACGTGACGTTAATATATATGAGCACAAAGACTATCCACCATTTTGGCCCCCCTTACCCCCGCTGCTTAATTATCCAATTTTAAAATTAACTAACGATATTGTTGCCTCGATAATAATTTCTAATTTTGTATTTCCGGCGATTATTTTTTTATTACTTTATTTATTAGCATTTGTTATTACCAAGAAAAAATTTTTAAGTTTATTTTTCGCTAGTTTTTTTGCTCTTTACCATGAAGCAAGCATAAATTTTCCTCCCTTTATTATTGAGCATTTAAAAGATTTCATTAAAATGTTTATACCTTTTGATGTCGGCAATAATTCGGTTGCGAGCGCATTAATTTCAAGAGAATCTTTTATACCAAGTTTTCCAATTTTTCTTTCAGCGATCATATTTTTTTATTTAAATTATAAATACAATAAAAAAATTTATATTATCCTAGCAGGAATATTTTATGCTTTAAGCGCCTACAGTTACCCATTTCATTTTATTCATCT
>JBDRCJ010000037.1:0-2199 GCA_043821805.1 Patescibacteria group bacterium | reverse complement strand
CCCCATAAATTAACTGATTTTAGAAAACCCTTAGCTGGTTTTATTATTTTCCTGAATTGATTGAAACTCATATTTCCCTTGATTCTCTTGTCATAATTCTCGCCTGTTAAACAGACGGGGCAACGATAGTTACAAATATTGGTCGGCTCAATCATTAATGACTGAAAATATTTTTTCTTTTTTCTTTGCATAACTATTTATCAATTATAATATTATTTAAATAAGCAGCTGGACAGTAACAATATTTATAATTACATTTATCGGGATATTTCCTCAACTTAAAATTATCATCTAATATATTACCCAAATAATCTTTATTTAACTTGTAATACTTTGCTGGGAGACATCTCCACACTTCACCATTTTCATAAACCGATAAATACTTAACTCCTGCCCAACACTTTTTCCCTTTAAACATAAACTTTTTTTTACCGTAATGAAATCTTTTAAATTTTTTAAGTATAAGTTTCTCGTTTTTATTGTAATCAATAAACGGATCATTTCCACCATTTAATTTATGACTACAAATTCTTTGTGGTTGTAAACTAAAATGTATTCCTTCTTTTTTAAATTTTTTGCCAATATCACAAACCCTCTTTACTTTACCCTTAACAGCTACAGATTTAACTAATAAAATACCTTTTATTAGTTTATTTATTACTATAGCTTTTTTAATAAATTCATCTATATTAGCTTCCTCGAGATGTAAACTAGCTTCAAAAGAAAATATTTTATTTTCAGTAATTTGGCAAAATTTCACTAAATCTTCTAAAGATGAAGAAAAATTCGTAATTACTCCAATTTTATGACCCATCCTAATTAATTTATCCACCACTTTAAAAAAATCTAGAGTTAAAAACGGTTCCCCCGACCCAGATAATTGAATTCGCCAACTTCCCATAAGATGTTTTTTAAACTTATCTAAAAGAAAATTGGAATCTGGATTAGAAGATTTTTTTCTATTACCTGATATACAATAACTACAATTATAGTTGCACGTTCTGTTTATGTTCCAATGTAAAAATTTAATTGGCTTTTTATCCATTTAATTTTTTATATAATTTAATATATTTATCAGTTATAATATCAAGGGAAAAATTATCAACTGCCCATTTGCGTACATCTTCTCTTTTTATTTCTTCAACTTTTCTAATCTTTTTAACCATCTGATTAATATTACCATCTTTAACCAAAAAACCACTAACTCTATTTTTTATTGATTCTCTCATTGCCGCCCGGTCAAAAGCGACGACTGGCGTTCCGCAAGCCATTGATTCAATCGGAACATTGCCAAAGGGCTCGTCCCATTGGATTGGAAACAGGGTCGCTAAAGCGCCCTGATAAAGTTTAATTTTTTCTTTAAAGCCAACCTCACCGATGTATTTAATGTTTTTGTTGTCCAGATGCGGCTTGATGGATTGGTTAAAATACTCTTGCGGTTCGTCTTCATCAATTCTTCCGGCGATAACTAATTTGCGCTTTGCTTTTTTAGCCGATTTAATGGCAAGGTGAGTTCCTTTATTTGGACAAATCCGGCCGATGAATAATAAATAATCTTTGGGTTTGGCCGAAAACTTGAATTCATCCATATCAACCGCCGGATAAATCGGCTTTAAATATTTCAAATCCGGCATAACCGACTTGATAAAATTGGAAATGGGCAAAAAATAGACATTGTTGTATTTCTTCAAATAATTTTTGATGTACGGATATATCAGATGATGAGGATAGTTTATCCTAATAATAACCGGGGTTTTAGAAAATTTAGTAAAAGGCAGAATCTCGTAAAAGATGTAGCCGTTGAACTGGATAATATCGAAACTATCGGCTTCTTTTTTAAAAAATTCTGACAGGGCCGTTAAATCGTAAAAAGAAGAAATTCTTTCTTGAATGTTCAAATATTTTTGTTTTGAAAAAGTGATAAAGGGAGAAATTTCCCTGATTTTAACGCCGGAAACTTTTGAACCTTTGGCAGCATAGAGAAAAACCTGATGGCCTTTTTCAGCTAAATTGCGGGCCAGATAATAAATTGGCTGTTCGGTGCCGCCGCTTTTTTTTGGCGGAATAACATTTCTTGATGAACAAAACAAAGCGATTTTCATAAATAGTAATTTTGATTAAGAAACCTTGTTAAATATGTGTTTTGTAAATCTTAAGTCAATCAAGTGCCGGATTTTAAAATTTACTCCACGCCTTTCT
>JBDRCJ010000036.1:0-5084 GCA_043821805.1 Patescibacteria group bacterium | reverse complement strand
ACTAATTATAATATCTGGTAAAATTTCGGCTGCTAAGTTTGCTAATTTATTATGCAGGCTATCTGCGGTTTCGCTCATAGCTAGAGCAGTTTTTGCTTGTTTAATAATTGGGCCAGTATCTAAACCTTTATCCATTTTCATTATAGAAATTCCAGAAAATTTGTCTCCGTTTAAAATCGGGGCTTGCAAACAGGCTGCGCCGCGGTATTTTGGCAATATGGAGCCATGAACATTAATAAAACCCAATTTGGGAATATTTAGTATTGATTTAGGAATTATTTGGCCATAAGCGATTAAAACAGCCAAATCAGGCTTTAATCTTCTGACTATAGACTCTATTTTAATTATTTTATCCGGCTGCAGTGTCAGTATTTTATATTTATCAGCTATAAGCTTTACCGGCGGGGGGGTAATAGTTTGTTTACGGCCAATTTTTTTATCAGACTGAGTAATGATTGACAATACATTAAAACGGCTATCAGCCAAAATTTTTTTTAAACTAGGAATTCCGAATTCAGCTGTGCCAAAAAAAATAAGATTAATTTTATTTTTACTATTCATGTGATATAATTTAAATATAGAAATCGCAAATTTTATTTTAAAGGCAAATATTAAAAAATAATTTTTTTGTTTTAAAAACCATATTTAACTCCGAATTACGATCCGCCAGCTGGCGGAACGAATATACGAATTTATTATTAAATTTTTATGGCGGTCTATTTATATAATACTAGTTTTAAATAATTTATTTATCTAGTTTAATTAGTATTAATTATGGAAAATTTTATAGATTTTTTTCTACAAATTAGTCAGAATTTAGGATACGGCGGAATAATTTTTTTAATGGCGATAGAAAGCTCTTTTATTCCTTTTCCCTCGGAAATAATCATACCGCCGGCAGCTTATTTAGCAAGTCAAGGCAGTTTTAATATAATATTTGTAATTGTATCTGGAATAATTGGGACTTTAATCGGCGCGACAGTTAATTATTTTTTAGGTTTTTATTTAGGCCGGCCTTTAATTTTTAAAGTAGTTGATAGTAAGTTCGGAAAAATAATACTATTAAATTCAAAAAAATTAAATAAAGCTGAAAATTATTTTCTTCATTATGGCAGTTTATCTACCTTTATTGGTCGATTAATTCCAGTAATAAGGCAATTAATTTCTTTACCAGCTGGTGTTGCTAAAATGAATTTTTCAAAGTTTATTATTTATACTGCACTTGGTTCAGGAATTTGGGTTAGTTTTTTAGCATTTATTGGGTATGTCTTTGGAGCCAACCAGAACGTGATCTTAAAATTTTACAAAGAAATTTCGTTGATAGTATTGCTTATTGTGATAATTATATTTATTATCATCAAATTTCGGAAATACATAAAGTTTAGAAATCCTATTATTCGCTAATCATATTAATCGTAAAAATCTTTGCTCGTTATTAGTGTCTATTAGTGAAAATTAGTGGCAATTAGTGCTTGATTGCAAAGATTAATAAGATGTATAAGATAATTGATTATGCAATCAATATTCATTATTTAACATTCGTAACAATTTCCTTTGCTTTATCAATAAATAAAATTCCATCTAAATGATCTATTTCATGCTGAATAACGCGAGCTAATAAACCTTGGGTGGATATTTTTTTTAGATCGCCTTTATTATCTAAAAAAGTACATAGTAAATTTTTACTTCTTTTTACTTTTCCGAACGTATCGGGTACGGACAAGCAGCCTTCCTCGCCCCATTCTTTTAAAATAGATTTCCTTAAAATTTTCGGGTTTACCATTATTAATACTCCATTTTTTGTGTTTATTACGATTAAGCGAATATTTACTCCTACCTGCGGTGAAGCTAAACCTATGCCGTCAAATTTTTTCATTGTTTTAGCTAAGCTATTCAAAAATTCCTGAAATTTCTTATCTTTTATTTCAGTTTTTAATATTTTAATAGATTTTTGGCGTAATCTTCTATCAGGATTAGTAATTATTGTTAAAATTTTTGACATATATTTAACTTTGTGTTAATTTTATAATATATTATTATAAACAAAAAGGCAAGAATAAATCTGCCTAGAGGAGGGGAAAATGGTAGCGGTAAAAATAATAGAAAATATTTTAGGAATGCCTATATTAATTTTTGTTTTCCTCTCTTTTATTGGAGGGGCATGGGCATATTTTTCAATGCTTAAGTCTCATAAAAAAAGACTTTAGTAAAATTGTTAGGGTAATTATTAATATAAATTATTTTCTTAGAGCGATTATTCGCTCTTTTTTTTATAATTTCTGCTATAATATAAGCATGAAAATAGATACTGGACCAGAAAATATAAAAAATATAATAAAAAACAAAAAAACAAAAAAGCCACCGGCTTATGAGTGGCAAGATTTAGCTTTGCGGGTGATTAACGAATTAAATATTCCAAAATTTAAAAGAAGTTCGGTTTTTAAAGCCTGCAAAGAGAATCCGAAGTATTATATAGAAAAATGCTTGAATGACACCAAAGAGCTTTGCCAAAGCGAAGAAAAATGGAAATATTTTTTTAAACTCATTAGTAGTAAATAACAGAAGTTAGGCAGTATTTAATTTCGCTAATTTAAAATAATTTTTGTTATATTGTTAGTAAATCTTCACCCTAATCTATAAATTTATCTACAAATCTACAAATATTTTAAATATATTTGTAGATTAGGGTGTAATCTAGTTTATTAAAAAAATTAAATTTATTTTACACTAAAATTATTTTAAAAACGCAGGCGTAACTACAGTATATAATTATAATTTAAACTGCATTGTTAAATAACCAATGCCAAAAGGGGATTCATAAGAAAGTAACTCGGGGGTAAAATCAATCCCGTCTAAAATACCTAAGAGAATAATTATCGCCCTTAAACCGCATTCACCAGCCTCGCTAATTAATTCCTCTTTTAAACCTAAGATTTCTTGGTTTTTTTTACTTTTTAAATATTCTATTAAATTTTTATCAAATTTACTTGCTTGGGGAGAATAACCGCCAGGCGAATCTTTTGTTAAGCGGTGGGATAGATCTCCTGAGGCGATAATCGCAAACCGGTTTTTATTCATTTGTAATTCTCTTTTCAAAACCTGGCCGAATTTAAAATGCGATTCTAAATCTAGCCCAGAATAATATATTGGGATAACCTTAATATTTGGAAGGTGTTGAGATAATAAATAAAGTGGAACGCCGCACCCATGGTCTAAAATCGGCTGGCTAATTAACTGCAGGGGAGCTTTTGTTTCTAAGCTTTCTCTTATTTTATAAGCAGAGCCAACATCTCCTTGAATTTGCATTTTTGTTGAAAAATCACCGAATTCTTCAAAATTAATTTCAAATTCAGGGTTAAGGTTCATCGTGAATGAATCAGTTTGAATTATTCCGTGCGGTGAAATAATTAGAATAGTTTCAGCTTTACTTACATAAATATTTTCTTCTAACTCATTGAACGCATTAATAGTTTTTGAAAGTTTAGATAAATTTTCTTTACCAATAGAGGGTATTAAGATCGGGGGATGGGGAGTGATAGCAGAAAAAACTATAGACATAATATATTAAGTTAAAACTAAAATGTAAAAATTATAAACTCATAAAGTCATTTATATTCAGAAACTAGGCTCTGTTACATAATCGCCTTGTTCATAAAGATATAAAACTTTTGGCGAAATAGTAATTATATTTTCCCATTTATAGCCTAAACTTTCAAAAGCCGTACCGGAAATAAACGGCCGTTTTCTGTTTTCAGAAATTAGATATACTGCTGGAGAATTTGAAGATTTGACTAATTCACCATCCGAAAATAAAATTGGATTTATTGTTTCGTAGTCGGCTAATTCTTCCGATGAAACAGCCGTTAAGGTTTTATTCTTAAATTTTGTAAATAAGAATATCTTATCCCAGATAGGCGCTTTTGTGCCCTCAAATACCCAATAGACGCCACCAGTAGTTTTATCTTGGAGTAAAGCGCCGGTTGGATAAGTTGAAGTAGCTGTAATCGGTTGGCTTTCTATATAAGAATTAATATCTTCCCAGCTGCCGTCCATTACTTCTTCTGGATTATAGCCAATATTGCGAAAAGCTTCGGCATTAGCAAAACCGCGGCGAGTATCGTCAACTAAAAGATAAATTGTACCGCCTGGCGAACGAAGTAACGAATAATTTTGGAATTTAATCGGTGCTCCTTTTTCATATTTATCTAAGTCAGATTTATTAACAGTAATTATTTTATTTTCATCAAAGCGGGAAGTTAAAGCGCTTTTTGTTAAAAATGGCCTTTTTTTATTATTTTGTATAAGCCATACTCCGACCTCGCCTTCGGCCTGTAATAAGGAGCCATTAGAATAATTTATTGTAAAATATCTCTGCCAAATATTATAAAAATTATAATTCCCGTTATAAACATGAGGAGTATAATTATATAAGGCGGCAGTAGCTTGGTTTAAGGGAGTTACAATAGTTGTTTCTTCCTTAATCGTTGAGTAGGGGTTACTGAAGGTATAGGTTTCGCCGATTTTGTAAGTATATAGATGTGGGTTGTCAATATAATCACGAAATTGCAGTGAAGCGCTATTAACTTGCTTCCAGAAGCCTTGCCAACGCGAATTACAAGATGCTCCGTCCGGACAGCCGTAGCCAGTCGCCCAATCTAACTGGCTTTCTTTAGGAGAGTCTTCTTCAATTAAGCTTTGCTCTTTCTGGAGAAGAACAATTAAAAATTTTGGGCTTATTTTATTCGTAATTGCTCGATCATAGATAATTTTCGCCGCGGTCATAATATTACCGTCCGGATCAGAGCAAGAATAAGTAGCTAAAAAACTATTTTTGTTATTTAAAAAAGTTTGAATAGAGTTTAAATCCATTGAAGTATAATCAAGCACTTCAAAATCACTTATTATATAATTAGGATCAAAATTCTCGCTTGCATAAACTGGTACTTTATATAAAATAAAGCTAAGTATGATAATAAAAGTAAAAAATATAAACTTAGAATAGTTCATTATTACGAATAACCTATAACCTAAAACAGATTTATAAATATTTATATATGTTTAATAAATTATAGGAATAAATATAT
>JBDRCJ010000035.1:0-14328 GCA_043821805.1 Patescibacteria group bacterium | reverse complement strand
ATCCATCTAGTCTGCCAGGGAAGTAAAAATACTAATAAATACAAACCGTACTCAATTATTTTATTTAAATATTTCATAAATCTTCTTATTATACTTATCGCGATATTCCTCTCTCCGATCATTGGCATGAAGTTTTATTATTTTTTCATTAGCTACTACCCGCGTATCCTGGTTTAAAATATTTAATAATTCTTTTGGCATTAGCTTGATTTGCTTCTCTTGTAAGCGGCTATCTAGCCCGCCCAGAAGTAAATCAACCACATCGCGGTAAAACCAAGAATTACCTTTTTTAACCTGGCGCTGATAATTAAGGCCGTTAGCCGACCAATTTGGTAAAAATTCCTCTAACCAGCTATTGGTATAAATAAATTTTTTATAAATATGACTAATATCATAAATCGGCACTAACCCGGCTAACCAGTATATAAAATAAATATCATGGTAAAAATAATTATCTTCGGGTAAAGCCTGGTAACCCTCTAGCTCTTTAAACAATGTCTGTTTATAATGCATACTCTTTACGAGCATCAATTCCTTAATACTCAAAGCCTCCTCGCTAATAAAAAAAGAAAGACAAATTTTATTTTCTGTTTTACCAGGCTTCGGGCGCAAACCAAGGAATTTAGAAATTAATACACAAAAAAACCTAGTTACCCAGACTTTTTTATTTTCAGTAATAATAAATAAATCAATATCGCCTTTTCTGGCTAAATTATGAGAGCCGATAATATTACCGACCGCAATCATCTTTATCCAGGGAATAATTTTAAAAATTTTAGTAATTAATATTGCTTTTTTAAATTTTTTATCAGTTAAACTATACCGCGCCAGCCGAATTTTAATAATTTCTTTGCGGCCAGCTAAAAAATAGAACCCGTCCTTCTCTTCTACTAGCGGCTTAACCGCTTTTAAAGCGGTTAAGCCGCTAATTATATCCATCAAATCACATTTTGTTGGAACTAGCTGCCATATTTCAAATAACGTTAACGGGTAATCAAACATATCAAAAAAAGCAACTGTTTTTACAATTGCCTCCTTGATTTCAACCTTAATTTTATCTTTTTCTATTTCCATTTTTAATCCTCAATCCTAGGCTTATCTAAAACCATTGGCTCTACTTTCGCCTCGCCTTCAGTTATTTTAACCACATCCTTGTCAATTTTCTTAAATTCTCTATAAGCATTATTATAATGGTTGACTGTTGTTGACATACTGATGCCAAGCTTCTTCATAAAGTCATCATAATTTAAAATATGCCTATTTAATTTCTCCACATTTTTTCTAATATCTTTGGCTTTTTCCTCAATATCCATCGCCCTAAGCCCTTGCAGCACGGTTTGTAAATATGCTAAAAATGAAGTCGGAGATACTATTATCACATGCTTATCCCTAAAAGCATATTCAATTAAATCCCGCGTACTAACATTAACCGCTCCAATTTTATTAACTAGTAAATCATAATAAATAGCCTCGCTGGGAATAAACATAAAAGCAAAATCCATTGTCATTTCACTCGGTTTTACATATTTAGACGTTTCATCAATTCTAATTTTTAAATCCTGCTTAAATAATTTTTCCAGTTTTTCTCTGGCAGCCTGGTCCTTACAGCTTAAAATCTTTTCATAATTTTCTAAGCTGAATTTTGAATCAATCGGAATAACTTTATCTTTAACGAAAACAACAGCGTCAACAATACAGCCGTCGCGGAAAGCATACTGCATCTGGTAAGAATTCGGCGGCAAAACGTTTTTTAAAGTTTCTTCGAGATAATATTCGCCAAGCACCCCGCGCTGTTTTGGATTTTTTAATATATCCTGCAGATTCTGCAATTGGGCGGAAAAATTTACTACCTGCTTATTAGTTTCATCTAGCTTAGTCAATTTTTCTGTTACGTCAGAAATTAGCCGAGCTGACTGACCGCTAATATTTTGAATTATTTTTGTGGCCTGCCCAAATTGCTCCTGGTTGGCTTTATGCGTTTCAGCTAATTTACTATCCATCGCCTGCCTTAATTCCTTATTTTGTTCAGCCAGCTGCGACAATCTTTCCATCATGGTTACTATTTTTTCCTCGCTGCCGCCTTCCTTCCTGCGCAACATTAAAAAAATAACTACCGCTATGCCGATAAGCAGTAATACTAGTAAAAAAATCATTAATGAATTTTCCATATAATATAACACTAAAATATAACGTGTTTTATTAGTTTAACAACAATCTTTAAACCCTGCAAGTTTAAATAAAAAACCGTTTTAATATTTAAGTATTACCTTAAAAAACTAAAACGGAATAAATTAAACAAACTATACGAATGAGCATTTATTTTATAATAACTAAGAATATATCCACGCTTATAATACAAGTTGTTCATTCGCATGTGCCCCATTTGTAGTGGGGCTTGCCGAAGGCAAAAACGAAATTTTGACAGGGCTATATCGGTCTAAGCTGATCTTTTTGTAGCTTTTTAAACTGACACAGCCCTGTTGGACTTTAGCTTTTTACATTGTTTTAGTCTTAATTATTAATAAATTAATAAAGAACAATTTTTTGAAAAGAACTTAGCTACTTAAAAAAGCAGCCTTTTTTGGCGCTTATTGTCTTGGCCATTTATACATATTTTGTATTTATATTTAATTTAATATCATAATTTAATATCGGATTAATATGCTCAACGCTCTCTAAGCGATATACATTCTGATTTAAAAAATACTCATGGTTTTTAGCGCTTTCTAAAGATTGGTGGACAAAGCTAAGGGCCATGGCGGAAATAATTACAATAAAAAAAGCAATGGACAAACTAATGATCAGTCCAGACCAGCTGAACTGCTGTTCCATTGCTTTCTTTTTTATTCGATTATATGATTTCCAGCCAATAAAATTTAAATCAAGCTTATTGGCCTGAATATTACCTTCTGTCATTTTGTTTTTGTTTTTGTTTTTTTAGAGAATTAATTTTTATTCCCTATAATACTATTTTAGCAAAAATTTAGGCTTTTGTCAATGTGGACAAACATCGCATAACTCATAACCCGTAATCTTATAAATCTTATTAATCTTACAAAACACGAATTAACACTAACTAACTCTAATGGACACGAATTAATGATATGCAAAATTAATTAGTGTTATTTCGTGATAATTAGTGTTCGTTAGTTAATTTATAATGGGCAAAAATTTATATGATTTATAAGATAATAAATTTTAAATCTTTAATTTCAGTTTGCCAGCTTTTTATACAACTTCAAATATTCCTTAGCAGATTTGTTCCAAGAAAAATCTTTTTTCATTCCATTAACCTGCATTGTTTTCCATTTTTTAGGTTTATTATGATAAATTTCTAGAGCTTGGCTTAAAACTTTTCTCAAAGCCTCTACTTTGAATTCACTAAATCTAAATCCAACCTTAGAGTCTATCGTGTCAGACAGACCACCGGTAGACCGGACTATCGGCACAGTGCCATAGCGCATCGCTATCATTTGCCCCAGGCCGCAAGGTTCAAAACGGGAAGGCATCAGAAAAATATCAGAACCGGCGTAAATCTGCTGAGCTAATTTAATATCAAACATTAGATTTACGCTAAGTTTCTGCGGATATTTTTTTTCTAGCTTTTGTAATAATTTTTCATATTCCCTCTGGCCAGTGCCTAAAATTACATATTGGCAATCTAATTTTAATAAATTTTTATCAATTAACTCCACTCCTTTTTGCCAGACCAGCCGAGAAATAAATCCGACTAAAGGGATTTTCTTATTAACCGGCAACCCTAATTTTTTCTGTAAAGCTAGCTTATTTTCTACCTTTTTATTTAAAGTTTTGAGATTATAATTTTCTTTTATATTTTTATCTATAGCCGGATTAAAAAAAATTATATCAATTCCATTTAAAATCCCTGATATTTTATTTTTACTAGCCTTAATTACCCTTTCTAACCCAGCTCCGTATATAGAAGTGGTAATTTCTTTAGCATATGTCGGGCTAACTGTGTTAACTAAATTAGAGTTAATTATCCCCTGAGCCATAAAATTTATGTCACCGTCTCTTGCGTCCTTAGTAAGAGACGGCAAAGATTTTTTATTCAAATTACCAGTTGATAAAACTTCAATTTCTGACTTGCCTTGATAATTTAAATTATGAATCGTATAAAGAATTTTAATATTTTTATAAAATTGATCTGAGGCGGCTTTTACTAAATCTGGAATTAAGGCAGTATGAAAATCATGGCAGTGGATAATACTAGGTTTATATTTAATTATTGGCAAAATATTAAGGCTAGCTAAAGAAAAAAATAAAAACCTTTCAGAGTTGTTGCCAAAATAAACTTCTTTTCGCCCGAAATACTTTTGACAATCAATAAAATAGACTATCACCTGTTTTGCTAGCATAGCCTGCCATAAATTTACTTTAACTCTTTTTCCGGCTGATAAAATTTCAATACTTGAAAATATTTTTTTTAATTTAAACTTCTTTTTATTAATTGAGCCGTACATCGGCATAACAATACGCACCTCACAACCTAGCTTTTTTAAAGCTAGCGGTAAACTGCCGACTATATCAGCCAACCCGCCGACTTTAGCGAAAGGCGCTATCTCGGCTGAAACCATTAATATTTTTAGTTTTTGTTTAAACATAATATATAATGCGAATCCACGATCCGCCAGCTGGCGGAGCAAATACAGCAAATAAATAATATGCGAATGATTTTTTGCATTATTCGCAATTTGCGGCATTTGCATTATTAATTCGCAGTATTCGCATTATTATATCTTAAAATCGCCTTTTAAATAATGATAAGCTAAAATAAAAGTTCCAGCGTTCCAGGATTGGCCAGGCATTCCCATTGGTTTGCCAGTTCGACCATTAAACCATTCATTAAACTGCCAATTTTTTACTTTATTTGCTTCAGCTAGTCTGACTAATTCAGATATGGCTAATTTACGCTGGCCAAGATTTTTCAGCATCATTACCCAAAATCCACCAACATATGGCCAAATACCGCCATTATGGTACTGCCAGGGTAAATTTAACTCATGCCGCTCCATTATTTCTTGCCATTCTTTATCATTTTTAAAAATCGGCGGCGTTAAAACTTTTACTGGGTAAGGCTTATTGACCTTGTTTTTAACAAAATAATTATATATTTTGCTTTTTAACTTAATATCCGGTAAACCTAAAAGGATTGCCAAGATATTACTATAAACATCGCAATGCTGGCCGGCTGAATAAATACTAATATGACTAAGGTAATATGAAGTCGGCTTAATTTTCTTAATTAAATATTCTCTTTGCAAACGGTACATAAAATTATTTTTATAAAATAAGGCGTTTGCTTTACTGGGAAAAGGATAAAATAAATTATTTATTCCAGATTCGGTTAATCTAGCGCCGATCTTTAAGTTATATAATTTCTGTACCCAATACCAAAGCACATTTGAATACAGCGCATGGCCGGAATAAGGCATAATATCAGCCCAGTCACTTCCTTGGCCCTGGACAAGTAAATTCGTCTCACCGCCAGTCTGATAATTTAGCCATCTGATTGCTTTTTTTATCCGCGGTTCTAACAGCTTAAAAGTTTTTTTATCAGGACTATGCTGATGATAATATTTTATAGCTACAAGCCACCATAAAGTAGCGTCTAGGCTGCTTAAAAAATAATACTCTACTTTTTTTTGTTTTTCAGATAAAGCATTCGGGATTTGCCCATATTTAGTCTGGTAACGAGCCAGTAATAATAATGTTCTTTTTGCTATCCGCAATAATTCCTTATTACCAGTCATTATCGCGCCAATCGAACAAATCGAAGAATCCCGGCCATATACCCAATCATAATGAATACTCGGCATGGTTGCTCGGCCTTTGGGCGTGGCTGCTAGAAAACCGTCTGAAGAAGAATTTTTCATTAATAACTCAATTGATTTCTGATAGCATTGTTTTATTAGTTCATTCTTCATAAAAAATTTTATATAAATTACAGGTTTAAACTTTTTTTTATCTGCTTAATTAACGGCTCAGCCCGCTCCGGACTAGCTTCATAGCGGAGAAGAAAAAAAGTAACGGTCCGAATAGCTGTCCAATTATAATAATTATTTATCCGCCTAGTTAAATCTTCGTTTAATCTTATTTTCGCGCTTAATAAATAGCTGTCTAAAAATATTTTTTTTATTTTTTGGCTATAAATCGGATCATTAATTTTCCGGCTGGTCATAAATTCTAGCTGCTGCAAAAAAGTTCCTAAATCACGAGCAAAATCAGATACACAAATATCAGTATAATCAATTACCGCTAGCTTATTTTTACCCATTTTTATTACGTTTTCCGGGTGAGCATCGCCATGGACTAACCATAAATTTTTTTGCGTTTTAATAAAACCCTCTTCTTCCTTAATAAAAATTTTATAAGCCTTTTTGTAAAAATCATAATGAACCGGATATTTTTCTTTTACTACTTTTAAAATTTTTACTAGCCCGGGAATAACTATTTTAATACGGCTATTTTCTTTATTAAAATTATATTCCTCCTTGGCCGGCAATTTATGCAATTTAGCAAACCAAGCCGCCGCTTGTGGGATTATATTTTCAATTTCAGTATAATTCTTTTCACGAATATAATGAAATAAATTATATCCTTTTACTCCACGGTAAAAAGTCGCTTTAAAATAATCTGAATAAAACAAAGGGTGAGGTATCGTTAACCAGCCCTGAGCAAATCCATTGTCCCAGAGATGCTTTAGAGCCTGAAATACTTTTTCCCTCGGCTCCTCGCTATGAGCGGTACAAAAAATTGGCAATATCTTTATCTTATTGTTACGACTAACAAAATAAGTTTTAAATTCAAGCACTACGTGGTAAGTTTTTTCCCAAATTAATTTTTTATGCTCTCTAATTATTATTTTTTTGATACCAACAAAATCAGGATAATGAGGCAAAACCTCTTCCCTAAATAAATTCATTACAAATTGTTCATTAAATAATTTATAAATTCTATTCATAGAAATTCTACCTGTAAATTTAACATTCGTATATTCGTAATAAATTCGTAATTCGTATTTTATTTTTTCCAATAATACGTCCAATGCTTTTGCCAAACCATCTGTTTTATTTTAAGATATAACTTTTCTGCTTTAATTTTTAAACGCCGAGTCTCGGGATTATCTAAGGCTCGCATCGCTCTAATTAATTCGTTAATCCCTCGTTCAATTTCGTCCGGGCTCCAGGAAATCGGACCGAACAGACGAAAATCTTTTGCGCTCGCCCACCAGAAACTGCAGCTAGCCAGACCCCTGACTAAATGCCAGCGCGCCCAACTATAATTTAAGTCATTTCTGTATTGCTCAATTGTCTGATATGCTAAATTAGCTAATTGCCAAATTTGCATCTGGATATCATTTTCTTTATCATACCATAAACTATACGGCTTGCCCGCTTTTAGTTCTTCTGGAGTTGACTCCCAGCTAGCGGCTAGCGGCTGCTTAATTTTTTTTACTGCTCTATTATTATTAATAAACTTAGAAATCGTTAAGGTCTCCAATTTATTACTGCTTAATAATTTTTCAAATTCAGCTGTTGGATCGTTATGCCTTAAGCCGTATAATTCTCCGTCAGTGGCGGTAATAACTGGATTGCAATAATTTTGTTTTTTTATTAGATCTAAGATCGTTTGTGGAACATAACTTTTCGATAATTGACGATTACGAAAAACTATTTTTAGACCGCTCGCCTTATCTTTAAAAACTTGCGAATAATCAACTTGATTAAGCTTGCCATTATAGGAAATTTCATCAAGTATTACCCATTGGTAACCAAACTTTTTTATTAATTTTGCGATTTTTTCACTAAAAGCCATTTCCGGTAAAAAAAATCCTTTGGTTTGAAAATTTTTTCCTAGATATTTCTTTATTATTTTTTCATTTTCTTTAATTTGTTTTTTCGCTTCAATCTCGGGAATTAAAGGTAGCAGAGGATGATAAGCGGCTGAACCAACTAGTTCAATTTGGCCCCTTTTTACTAAATTTTTTATTCTTTTAATTAAATCAAAATAATTAAGCTCCTCCCAACGCAAAAATAAACAACCGGTGATATTTAAGGTAAACTTAATATTCGGATGCTCTTCTAAGCCGCGTATTATTCTTAAATAGCTCATTTCCGTCGCTTCTTTAATTATATGGCCGTCAACATTTACCGGCTGGTATAAATGCAAAAAATTAATCCAAGTTAGTTTATTGTTTTTTTTATTTTTTTGGAGCATAGATTTATCTCATAAAACATAGAACAAGGAACATGATGAAATTTCAAATTCAAAATTAGGGTAGTTAGAATTAATTTGGTTGGTAGATTGTTCATTTACAAGTAAATTTTGATTTGAATCTGACGCAAGCAATTGCCCATTTGTGCCATGATTTTGGCGAATTAACTGTTCGAGTTTTATTTTTAACGAAACTATTAATTGATTCCATCACGTTAATTGTAGTTGGTAAATTTAATTCAGGATATTCAAGATAGCTTCTGAATTCCGGTAATTTTCTTAAAAAATCCCTAACAGCACCTCTCATCCTTACGGGACATTGCTTGTTTTCGGCCAGGAGGGTTAATCTGCGGCAAAGAATATTTAATCTAAGTTGAGATGTTTCTGACAAGGCCAGTTTAACAGAATTATATATTTCCTCTCTAATAAGTCTGCCGGGGGTTGAGGCCCTCTTGCCGCGCATTTTCTGCAGCATGCTTAAGAGGTGAAAATGGCAGCGTTGAATAATCCAATTATTTCTTTTAGCAACCTGCTCAATACCTCTAATTCCATCGGAAGTTAAGGCGATTATTCGTTTTTTAATTGATAGAGGCAACTGGTTAATTATACTATTCCAGGTGGTAGAAGTTTCTTTACCCCGCCAAAGTACTGGATCAAGAACGGTAACAGTTTGGGAGCCAGTTGATTTAACGGCTAAAAAATACAGGACCCATAATTCTTCTTTGAAATAATGCCACTTGGCGTCAATTATGAGAATTAGTTTTGAACCCCGAATTCTGATAATCCTTTTCTGTTCAACAGCTGAATTCAAATTACTAGCAAATCTCTTGTAGATAGCGTCGGTTGATAATTTAGAATGCACAGCTAATTGACTCACTCTGAACCCATGGTTAAATACCTTGTTTAAATAATTGAATTGTCTGCGTTTTGGTTTTCTCCCGCGCCGAGCAGGATATTTTCTCCAGGTATTTTTGCAGACAACGCATTGCCTGCGCTTAGCGCCAAAACATATTATTTTAGCGCCACAGCATTGACTTTTCTTATGTAATAACTTCATACATAAGAAAAGTAGCAAAAAAAGTCAAAATTTACTTGTAAATGAGCCAAAATATTTAATAGCTACCAACCGAAATTATTCCATCATCCCCAAAATTACAATCCGCCAACTGGCGGAACAAATAAATTCTAATATCAAAATACAAAACAAGTATTATCTTAACTATCCTAAAAATCCCAAATATCCCAATTATCCTAATAATCCCACATTTCCACTTCGTTCGTCATTCTTAATTCTTAATTCATAATTCTAACTTCCTACTGTTTCCTATTTCCCGTCTTTCCGTTCTTCATCGCCGTCCGATATAAGGTTAAATACTTTTTAGCCGGAATTTCCCAGCTATTTGACTCCCGCATGGCTCGAGCTACTAAGTCCCGCCAGACTTTTCGATGGCGAAAAGTCTCTAAAGCCCTAATAATCGTTCCATACAAAGAAAACATATTAAAGCTTGAAAAACTAAAACCATTGCCTATATTAGTTTTCGGGTTAAAATTTGTTACTGTATCATATAAACCACCAACATGCCGGACCACCGGAATACAACCATAACGCATCGCTATTAGCTGATTAATTCCGCAGGGTTCATGGTGAGAAGGTAATAAAAACATATCAGCGCCGGCATAGATTAATGTTTCTAATTTCTGGTTTTTTTGAAAAGGCAACCAAACTATTTTTTTTCCATATTTCTTCTGGTATTTTTTTAATTCATTAATATATTTTTTATCCCCATCGCCCATAATAATAATTTGTAGGTCTAACTTTATTAACGGCTCAAGCAACTGAATAATTAACTCAAAGCCTTTTTGGAAAGTAACCCGCGAAGTTAGGCAAATAACAGGCAAATCCTGGTTAACTGGCAATTTTAATTTTTTCTGTAAATATTCCTTATTTAATTTTTTTCGATGGATCTTTTTATAATTATAATTTTTAAAAAGCTCTGGGTCTTTCACCGGATTATAAGCGTTATAATCAATTCCATTAAGAATGCCAAATAGCCGGCCTTCACGATTACGCAAAATCTGGTGCAAATCCTGGCCGAACTTTTTCGTCATAATTTCCTCACGGTACTGTTCGCTAACCGTGTTAATAACATCAGCCGACAAGATCGCTCTTTTGGCAAAATTAATATATTCAATATTAGAATCAATAATATGCGGCAAACGCTTACGGCCATAATCCTTTTTCTTAAGCGGTACGTCCCACCAATTCATACCAAATTGAAAAACTAAATTATGGATAGTAAAAACAGTCTTTGCTTTGCGCAGAGTTTTTGAATAGCGAAAATCGGTTTTTAAATAAAATGGGATTAAGCCAGTATGCCAGTCATGGCAATGGACAATATCAGCTTCAAATTTTAAAAGAGAAATAAGCTTTAAAGCGGCCACGTCAAATATTAAAAAACGGGCATTTTCGTGAGCTGACCCGTATAATTTTTTACGCCCGGAAAAATATTTCTTATTTTCAATAAAATAGATCGGCAAATCCGACATTAAATAGCCCTGCCAATAATTAATCCTGACTGCTTCTTCTGAGTTAAGATATACTTTTACATTTTCATAAACTAACTTTAAATTATATTTCTTTTTACTAATAACCTGCCCGTAAAGCGGGGTAATAACTATAATATCATGCCCAAGCCTTTTTAACGCTTTTGGCAGGCTGCGAGCCACATCACCTAAACCGCCGGTCTTAGAATAAGGCGCGACTTCAGCTGAGATAGAGACAATTTTTAATTTCTTCATATAATTCGAATACTACAAATTATTATTCAAATGCTTCAAATGTTTAAACTATTCGTATTTGAAGCATTTGAATATATTCGTAGATTCGAATTATTGCTGTTTGTAGCGCAGATTGCGATCGCCAAGGCATCGGCTGCATCATCAGGTTTTGGCAATTCATCCATTTTAAGTAATAATTTAACCATCTTCTGCACCTGCATTTTTGAAGCTTGGCCATAGGCCGCTACTGCTTGCTTAACTTGCAAGGGGGTAAATTCAACTATTGGTACTTTATTTTGTTTCGCAGTTAGCAATACTACCCCTCTGGCTTGACCGACCGCTAAAGCAGTTTTCACGTTTCGGCAAAAAAATAATTGTTCAACTGCCATCAACTTTGGTTTATGCTCTTTTATTATTTTATCTAATCCCTGATTAATTAATTCTAACCGTCTAGTCATTTCCATTTTAGCGCTCGTCTTAATTATACCATAACTAAGGCAAACCAGATTACCTTCTTTATCTTTGCTAATAATACCATAGCCAGTGTCAGCGATTCCGGGATCGATGCCGAGTATTATTGACGATCTATTTTTTTGCATAACTTATAACTTATAACCTATAACTCATCTAAGGCCAATTATAGGTTATAAGTTATAGGTTATTTGATTCTATATATTGACGTTAGTATAAAAATCGGCCACATCTTCAGAATCCTCCAGCTCTTCAATAAATTTTTCAATTTTTTCTTTATTTTCGCCCCCAACTTCAATTTTATCTTTAGCCACATATTCAATATCGGCAGTTTCGGTCTTAATATTTTTTTCTTCTAAAAAATTTCTTAATTTCTGCAAATCTTCAACTTTAGTAATAATCGTCAGCCCTTCTTCTTCTTTAATAATATCTTCTGCACCCGCATCAATTAATTCCAACGTCAAATCATCAATCGGAAATCGCTCGCCTCGCTGAAGCTCTGGCGAAGCGGGCAAATCGGAAATCCTTACCACTCCATGTTGACTAAAATTCCACATCACGCTCCCTAACACCCCATCATATTTAGAAAAAATATGACGGATACTAGCCGCACTACGATTTTTATTATCAGTTAAACTTTTAATTATAAATTGCGACTTGGCCGGGCCAATCCCTTCATAAATTAATTCTAAGACTTGTTCACCGCCTAACTCGCCCGTGCCGCGCTTAATCGCCCGCTCAATATTTTCTTTCGGCATATTAGCCGCTTTAGCTTTTTCAATCGCTAAACGCAAATTAAAGTTAGCGCTAACATCACCGCCTTTTTCCCGGGCCGCTACCGTAATTAAATTTCCTAGCTTCGTAAAAACCGCACCGCGCTTAGCATCAGTTACGGCTTTTGCCCTTTTTATTGTTGACCACTTAGAATGCCCGGACATAACTAAAGAATTAAAAAATAATTCAAAACTTTTCTATTTTTATTTAAATAAAACAGACGACATTTATATTTTTTATTGCTGCCGTCTGTCGTCTATTTACTGCTTTCCAATTTATCATGAATTGAAATAAAAATCAAGATTGGTTATAATAATAATATGAACTTAGATAACCATAAAATTTATCAAAAATTAAACAAAGGCCAGGTAGCTAAATCAATTGAACTTCTGCCTGACCAAATTAGGCAGGTTTTAGGCGATGCTAGACTAATAAAAATTCCGAGTGAATATAGCAAAGTAACCCAAATAGTAGTTAACGGAATGGGCGGCTCTAACTTAGGGGCGGGTATTATCAAAGCAAGCCTGGAAAGCGAAATTAAAGTACCGATTACTATTACCCCAGGGTACAGAGTACCAGCTTTTGTTAATAAAAATACCCTGTATTTAATATCTTCTTATTCTGGCTCAACCGAAGAACCGCTAAGCGTTTATCAGGAAATAAAAAAGCGCAAAGCTAAAATTATGGCTATTACTTCCCATGGCCAGGGAAAATTAGAAAAATTAATGTTAAAAGATAATATTCCTGGTTATATTTTTAAACCGGAATTTAATCCTTCTAACCAGCCTCGCCTCGGCCTTGGCTATTCAATTTTCGGTACTGCGGTCATTTTAGCTAAATCAGGCTTGTTTAAAATAAATGTCAGTGAAATTAACGACCTGATTGCTAATTTAGAAATCTGGAGCCGGGAATTGCGACCGATTGTTAAAACTAAAACAAATGAGGCAAAAAAAATTGCTAGCGCAATTTATAATAAAAAGCCGATCATAGTAGGAGCAGAATTTTTAATCGGCAATTTACGGACGATGAGAAATCAATTCTGCGAAAATAGTAAAAATTTTGCCAGCTATTTAACTTTACCCGAATTAAACCATTACGCCCTAGAAAGCCTAGCCAATCCGAAAAGTAATATTAATAATTTAATTTTTTTATTTTTCGATTCAAAACTATATCATCCGCAGATCCAAAAAAGAAGCCAACTAACTAAGCAAGTTATTAAAAAGAATAAAATAGCGGTTCTTAATTACGAATTAAAATCTAAAACTAAATTCGCTCAGGCTTTTGAAATGTTGCAAATCGGCTCCTGGATTACTTATTATCTAGCTATTTTAAATCAAGTTAACCCAGCCATAATTCCCTGGGTTGATTGGTTTAAAAAAGAGTTGAAATAATTGACAACTAAATGTTTATTAGTTAAATTATTAATATAACTTTCAACGGCTATGAAAAAAGAAATAACTAACAAAGAAATATTACAAGCAGTCAACGCTTTTTCTAATGAAACTGATAAGCGCTTTAGCTCAATTGATACACGATTTAGCTCAATTGATACACGCTTTAATAATATTGATATTGATCTAACAAAAATTAAAGCCACTATGGTTACTAAAGATTATTTGGACGAAAAGCTATCTGATTTACGCGGCGATTTAGTAGTGTTAATGCGCAAGGAAGATGTTAAAGTTAAAAGATTAGTAGAAATTCTGCAAAAACGCAAAGTTTTAACCAATAAGGAGGTTAAAGAAATAATGTCAATGGAACCATTTCCGCAATTATCACTATAATTACATAATAATTTTATCCATTTTAAACAATATAAAACCAATTATAGAAGAACGAATTAATTGACAACTCAATTTTTTTTGTTTATAATAATTTCAGTCCTTAAGAGGACTTTTTATTTTACTTGGTCCCTTCGTCTAGTGGTTAGGACATCAGGTTTTCATCCTGAAAACAGGGGTTCAATTCCCCTAGGGACTACTAAGGGACATCAACCAGTCATACGACTGGTCAAGGGTTTTCATCCTGAACCCGGTCGAATGACTGGGCGATTCCCCTAGGGACTAC
>JBDRCJ010000034.1:0-3435 GCA_043821805.1 Patescibacteria group bacterium | reverse complement strand
TAGAGGATAAAGTCCTGTTTGAGCCGCTAATTTTCCGACCATTATACTCTGCCCTGGTTCAATTTTCCAGCCAGGAATGCAGGGGACTAGAATTTGGATATAACTCGGACCTTTTATTTCTAAAGCTTTTTTTACTTTTCTCATTATATTATTTGGATAGCCCGCGGTAGTTTGGGCAACGTAAGGCAGACCATGGGCTAAGGCAATCGCGATCATGTCTTTTTTTCTAAGGTGTGAACCAATCGCGTCAATAGTTTTTCCTTTGCCAGCCGGAGTAGTAGTAGTGCTGGCCGCCCAGGGAGTAGCCCCAGAAGCCTGTACTCCTGTATTAGCGTAAGCTTCATTATCATAGCAAATATAAAGTATGTCTTCGCCTCTTTCCCACATGCCGGAAATTAAACCAAAGCCTATATCAAAAGTTCCACCGTCTCCGCCTTGAGCAATTACTTTAGTGGTTTTATCTTTTTTTTGGTTTAAGGCGGCTTGAATTCCGGAAGCGACTGCCGAAGCGTTTTCAAACAAGGAATGAATCCAGGGCACTCCCCAGGCGCTTTCTGGGTAGGGAGTAGTAGTAACTTCTAAGCAGCCAGTAGCATTGGCGATTATTACGTTAGGCCCGAGAGCGCGAGTAACAGCAATCGCCGCAATCATCTGGCCACAGCCAGCGCAGGCGCGGTGGCCGGGAGAGAGTAATATTTTATTTTTTGGTTGAGCAACAGTTTTATTATTCATAATTTAGATTTAAATTAAATATTTAATTATCAATAACCAACTAAAATAATCAATAATCAATAAACAAATTCCAAACAATAAATAATACTAAATATTTAATAACCAAATTTTTTTTATTAATTATTAAATATTGTTTGATTATTGGTTATTGATTATTGGTAATTTAATTCACGGCTATTGCCTTTTTAATATCTTTAACTTTTACTTTATCAATTTGTCCGATAAATTTTGAAGCGTCAAGGATTTCAATTAAAATTGGTTTTTCTGTTTTTGAAACGTGTATAATAAAATTAGCGAATTCCCTAACATGAGTAATTTCGCCTCTAGAAACCTCTAGACATAATATATTTGCTTCAGGGTCATAAATCATATTTATGTGACGATTAGGATTTTTGGGAGATTTGGGACAATTGGGATTATAAATATTCTAAACATCCTAATAATCCCAAATATCTCAAAAATCTTACGATTTTATTGGATAAAACGTATATATCCTAATTAACTTGCCATCTTTTTTATAGACAACTTTTATCGTATCTTTTTTAGCAACAAGATATTTACCTTTTTTACTAACTTTATCCGGCATATTTATCACTTCCTCAATTTGCTCCCGGGTAAAAAAAATTTTATATTTATTTAATATTTCAAATTTATTTTCTGCGTATTTGGTGAAATATAGCATAAGGTAGATAAAAAATTTAGTAAAAAGTGTGATTAGTAAAAATATTACTATCAGGATATCTGCTTAAAACATTGCTTAAACTTGCATCAAAATAATCATCACAGTCACTTTGGCTAGCTTTTGGAGCAGTGTTGTTAAATTGTCCAACAATATTTTCTGTACCACTTTCTTTAACGATTATCGAAACAGTGCAAATTTTTAGGGGTTGTGGTTTAGGAGCTTCTATGCAAGCGCAAATTTCGTCACCAATATCATATTTAATTCCGGGTTTATTGTCATCAGTAATACAGCTGCCTTCGCAAGAGTTTGCTGATTTAATTTCAGGTGGTTCACATTTACAGCTTCCATCTGGGTTTATGATTGCTGCTTGCGGATAACAGGCATCAAGACAATCCCAGAAAGCATTTTCAGCCAGTGATTCAATTAGGGGTAAAGCTTCATCAAGTTTTTTTCCTTTTTCCCCATCAGTTTTATTTTTTAAATTATCAATTGATTTCGCTAGATCTCCTAAGGTTTCATTAAAACCGCCTAAGTTAAATCCATTTAATACAGAGGAATTTTGTCCAATATAGTTAGCTAAACCAGGAAGACTACCTAAGCTATTTGTTAAATCAGAGGAGATCCCGATATTATCAGCTAATCCGGGTATACTGCCTAAGGCTTGTGTTAAGTCCGGAGAAGCCCCAATATTATTAGCTAAATTAGGAATATTTCCTAAACCTTCCATGAGCTCAGGAGAGTTTCCAATGTTTTTTGCTAAGTCCGGAAAATCAGACAAGCCCTGTGTTAATCCTGAAGATTGACCAATTTTTTCTGCTAAACCAGATACACTACCTAGGCCTCCCATAAATTCTGGAGCAGCGCCGAAATTTTTAGCTAAATTTGGATCTAAAGCTAAACCATCCATCAAGTCAGGAGAAGAGCCAAGGTTTTCTGCTAAGCTGCGCGTGCTACCCAATCCATCCATAAATTCTGGAGCAGCACCCAGATTTTTTGCTAAGTCAGGGAAATCAGACAAACCTTTTGTAAATTCTGGAGCAGCACCCAGATTTTTTGCTAAGTCAGGTATTTTACCTAAGGCTCTGGTGAAATCCATAGAGGCTCCGATATTTCCAGCCAAATTAGATAAGCTACCTAAATTTTCCATGAATTCAGTAGATGCGCCAATATTTTGTATTAAATTTGGATCTAAACTCAAACCTCTTAGTAAGCCAGAAGAAGCTCCAATTTTTTTTGCTAATCCAGATATATTACTTAAACCTTCCATGAATTTAGTTGAAGCCCCGATGTTATCTGCTAAATCCGGCATATTAGCTAAAGCATTTAATAAGCCAGGAGATGTAGCTATTTTATTAGCTAAACCAGGTATATCGGCTAAACCTTCCATTAAACCTGGGGAAGCCATAATTTTGGCAGCTAAATTAGGTATTGATTTTAAAGCTGCAAAAAGTGGTGAGTCTGGTGATAAAAAAGATCCAAAATCAGGTAAACCAGGTGTTTCTATTGTAGTAGAATAGCTCCCATCTGCATTTTTCTGTATATTAAATCCTGGAGGTATTTTTTGTTCTTTATTAGTTGAAGTTATTTCTAAAGCATTAAATTTTGTTAGTTCTGGATTAATCTGGTAAAGAATTGTATAGGAAGTAACTGCGATTACTAAACCGGTTAAAGAAGCGCCGATCCAGGCTTTAGCGCTACCAGTTCTTTCCGCGCTGCCACCAGCCACTATCCACAAAACTCCGCCATACATTAAGACTATAGCGGCTAAAATCCCGACAATTCCGACAGCATATTTATAGATGCCGGCGATATATTCTCCGATCCAATTAATGCAATAGATTTTATTTCCAGATTCATCTTTGCCGCATTCTATCGGCGTAGATTTTGACAACTTATCTTTCAGCCCGCCAATATCAATCTGCAGGTCAGGCATGGTCAAGTTTGGAACTCCTGCCAAGGCTGGGTTATAATAAATGTTAACAAAAATAAAAAAAATAGTTTGGCTTATAATAAAGACTAGA
>JBDRCJ010000033.1:0-4918 GCA_043821805.1 Patescibacteria group bacterium | reverse complement strand
AAATATATATTAAAATATAGATTAAATTTTTTATTTAGATTCTAACCCCGCCAGCCTCATTTTATCAATAAATCCGGATAGTTTTTCCATTTTTTCCCGCATATCAGGTTTAAGCGCATTATTTTTTAGCTGGAAATTTTTCTGGCCGTCTAAATTTTTCATCAATTTTTTAAAGATATTTAACTCGGCTTCGTTCGGTTTAGTGTTAATATCGTAATTCATCTCAGATAATAATTTAGATAATTCTTCTTTAAATAAGCCGAAGCAGAAGATCGGTACATTTTTTAAAGCAGTTTTAGTTAGTTTCATTTCATTTTTTTCATTATCTTTAGTATAGGTTAAACCATAGTCAACATTTATTCCTCCTTCAGATATTTTATCACTTATTCTCATTATTTTATCGCGAAATCTAATTTTATCATTATCGCTGTCACCAATTCTTATTGCGTCAAAAGCGCAGATTACTTCGCCAGTTTCTTTATCAACAATTAAGTTATCAACACCATTATGGTAATCATCAAACTTTGACGACCTAACTACAACAAATTTGTCTTTTAGAAATTTATAAAGGATGCTAGTTATAGCCATTTCTGTTAACGAACCATCACTTCTTTTTTTATTTTCCTGCCAAGCTTTTATTATTTTATTTTCGTCAGTAGTTTTATAAAAAGTTTGTACTGATTTATTTTTTGGATCAGGGGCAAATCTTTTAATTTGCTCTTTAACATATTTTTCATCTCTATCAATTTTTTCAGCTTGATGGACTTTAGTAAAATCTCCCATATTTATAGAGCAATCGTCATTAACAAGTTTAGTATCATCTTCTTGTTGTTCTTTTAGATTATTATTTATTTCTTCAGAAATCTGTTTTAATAAATTATTAAGTTCCTCAAAATAATTTTCTGGTCTTTTAGGTTTTTCTTTGGTTGTAGTTTCAAATTTTTCAATCATTTATATAAGTTATGAGTAGTTAGCGCAAGCAAGCGGTTCAACCGCTTACGAAGCGGTTGAACCGCTAATCTATGCCAGCCGTTTTTTATATAATTCTAAAGTATTTTTAAAAAGCATAGCGATGGTCATTGGGCCAACCCCGCTCGGAACCGGAGTTACATAGCCGGCTTTTTCTTTAACGTCTTCATAATCAACATCACCAAAAACTTTTTTTCCATCTTTGGTAATGCCGATATCAATTACTACCGCATCTTTTTTTATCATCTCTTTTTTAATAAATTGCTTTTTACCGACTGCAGTTATTAAAACATCGGCCTGGCTGCTGATTTTTATTAATTTAGGATCGCTCGGGTGACAGAGGCTGACTTTTGCTTTGCGGCAAGTTAAAACTTTAGCTAAGCTTTTTCCGAAAATATCTGAATTATATATGATTGAGACTTGTTTTTTATTAAGATCATAATTAAGGCTTTTTAAAATTTCTAAAATTACGCTAAAAACCGGTGGCATGACATGGGCATGGTCGCAGGTAGAAAGAAGAACTGATAAATTATTCGGGTGAAAACGGTCAACGTCTTTTTCCGGGCTGATCGCTTGAATAATACCATCAGTATCAAAACCAGCTGGTAAAGGCAATTGCACTAAAATTGCGTCAATTTGTTCGTCTTTATTTAAGCAGTTTATTATATCATAGATTTCGTTTTCCGTTATGTTTTTCGGACATTTATAAACATGGGTATCAATTCCGATTTTTTTCGCTTCTTCTTCTTTTAGATCAATATAGAGAAGTGAATCTTCCCGATCGCCAATTAAAATAATAGCCAGATTCGGCCTTTTAGTCG
The DNA here is from genome assembly GCA_043821805.1 of Patescibacteria group bacterium. Taxonomy (GTDB): domain Bacteria; phylum Patescibacteriota; class Patescibacteriia; order Patescibacteriales; family CAYMCJ01; genus JBDRCJ01. Next base: position 3,128 of record JBDRCJ010000033.1, on the reverse strand, counting down.
GGCAATTCGGCTCATTAGGATTTAGCGTTTTAATTTCTTTAACAATCTCGTCTTTAATTTTTTCAGCCAATTTATGGCCATTAATTATTTTTACCATATCTAAAGTATAATACAAATAAATTAGAATAAAAAGCTATGCTAAATTTAATTTCCACCCAAATCTACAAATTAAACTACAAATCTACAAATTTTAGCATTATTATATTTATTTGTAGATTTGGACGCATTCGTAGATTTGGGTGTAACTTAGTTTAATAAATGGTTATGTAGATTTTTATTCTAAAATTAGCTTTAAAATAGTAGTGCGTAAATATTATTAAAATTAAAAGGCATTAGGTTAACCCAATGCCATTGGTACGTTTTGCCGGAAAATTTCTTGCCTTGAACGCTGGACTGCTCTATCATGGTTTGCCTCGCTTTCTTTTCAACTTTTCAAGATGTTCTCGTGCAGTTTGTAGAATTTTTTTCAATTCTTTTCTTTCAGCTTCAAACTCTGTTTTTAAATCAGGATTAATTCCATTAGCAAGCAAGGATTCAAATTCACCATAGTCAGTCAAAGCATTTTTTAAAAGTTCCTCAAAAGTCCAAGTTGCAAAGCCTTTCCCAGCAGTAAGTTCATGTTTATACCCCTGAATTTCATAAAATAAATCTTCCAGCTTTCTTTCCGGCGGCAATTTCGAACGATCAGTTTTTTTCTTCATCGCTAATCCCTCCCTTTTTGTTTAAGGTTTTTTTAAATACTCGGTACAGGAAAATGCTCGCACATCTTTTTTACTTCAGCTTTAATTTTTTCTAAAGCTTCTAAATTATTTTTATTTTCAATTGCTTGATTTATCCAGGTCGCGATCTGTTTAATTTCCGCTTCTTTCATACCGCGGGTAGTAATCGCCGGGGTGCCAAAACGGACACCTGACGGATTCATCGGCGGATTCGGGTCATTCGGAATTGTCGAACGGGAAACTGAAATACCAGCCTTATCTAAAGCCTCTTCAGCTTCTTTGCCAGTTAAATTTTTATTCGTTATGTCAACAACCATTAAATGGTTATCAGTTCCGCCGGATATTATTTTATAGCCTAACTTAATAAATTCTTCAGCTAAAGTTTTAGCATTGGTAATTATTGCTTTCGCATATTCTTTAAATTCAGGCTGTAAGGCTTCATGAAAAGCGACTGCTTTAGCGGCATTAATGTGGTCGTGCGGGCCGCCCTGCATGCCAGGGAAAACCCCTCGGTCAACCGCCTTAGCGAATTTTTCTTGGCACATAATTATTGCTCCTCTCGGGCCGCGCAAAGTTTTATGAGTAGTGGTAGTTACGACGTCAAAGAACGGTACAGGATTATTAAGAAGTCCAGCCGCAATTAAACCAGCAGTATGAGCAATGTCGGCAAAAGTAAAAGCCCCGACCTCGTCGGCAATTTCTTTAAATTTTTGCCATTCAATTTCCCGGGAGTAAGCGCTATAACCGGCCACAATCATTTTAGGCTTTTCTTTTAAGGCAATTTCTCTAACCTTTTCCATATTAATTTTGCCAGTTTCCTGATCAACTTCGTATTGAGTAAAATTATAAAGCATGCCGGAAAAATTAATTGGATGGCCATGCGATAAATGCCCGCCATGGTCTAGCCTTAAGCCCAGGACTTTGTCTCCTGGTTTTAGAAAAGCCATGTACACGGCGGCGTTGGCCGGCGAGCCGGATAAAGGCTGGACATTAACATGTTCTGCTTGAAATAATTTTTTTGCTCTAGCAATGGCAATAGTTTCTACATCGTCAATTATTTGGTTTCCACCATAATAGCGGTGGCCAGGATAACCTTCAGAGTATTTATTCGTAAGTACACTAGCCATGGCCTCTAAGACTGCCTTAGAAACATAATTTTCCGAAGCAATTAATTCCATTTCGTCACTCTGTCTAATCATTTCTCTTTTAATGGCAGACATGATATCTGGATCGGTTTGTGATAAGTTTTTATAGTCAAACATAGAGATTATTTGTGAATGATGAATTAAGAATGATTGATTGTATAATAATAGTATTTTATAATTAGATTTTTGTCAAAAAGAAAAGGTGGTTTTTTTTGGACCACCTAGGTTGTATTTGTTGTAATGATTAATAAAGATTGTCTATTTTTTTTGCTCAGGCAGAATCCCGCACGTGGGATTCTGCCGCGTTTTTAAAGGAAGAGATTGTTGTGATTTATCAATCGTGGCAGAATCACCCAAGGCGTTGGGGAGATTCTGCCGGAGCTAAAAAGTAAATAGTAAAAAGATGAATGTTTTGTTATCTATAAATGAAATTGAAATGCTTTAAGGCTGGAATAATATTCGGCCCGAGATCAGATGGTAAATTATTTAAATCATGCCATTGCCACTCTCTAATATCTTCCCCAGGCTTTATTTCTCCGATTCTTTCAGCTAGAAAGTGAACTAAAATTATATCAATAACTCCTTCCGTGGTATCTTTTCTGGTAAAGGTAATAAAAGGATTTTCATCTAAAATTTTTATTTCTATGCCCATTTCTTCCTTTACTTCTCTTTTAGCATTTTCCATTAAATCAGTTTCATAATCTTCTACTCGACCGCCGCAGAATTTCCAAAAAGGCGTATCGCCATGCTTATTTAAAAGCACTTTATTATTTTCAGCAATTACTGGTCCAGAGGCAATAATAATTTTTTTCATATAATTTAAATAGAACCTACGCGTTTGGTGTCATCTTGAGCGTAGCCGATGCGGAGCGAATGATCTCTTAAATGTGAATAATGCAAACTATAAGAGATTTCTCATTACGCTTCGCTTCATTCGAAATGACAAAATTATTAAGCAAACGTGTAAATCCTGTAAATAGTAATTTAAGTATTATTATTTTAAGTTAGATTAGTTTTTTTGTCAAAAGAAAAAAGGGGACATAATGCCTGCCCCCTGTTAAAGGTTTTTCCCTTTGGGCTCCTTAAAGGAGTTGAAAAGATAAGCAAGCCTGGAGCCCGACTGGAAAGTAAATTTGTTTTTCATGGTGGTCTCCGCGTTCGGGTTCATCGTTCTAGCCCCAATTGGGGCGCCTCCATGAGATCCGCTTAATGCCTTCTGGCAAGCGGACCTAATATTATTATACAACAGCTATGAAAAAAAGTT
>JBDRCJ010000032.1:0-5029 GCA_043821805.1 Patescibacteria group bacterium | reverse complement strand
AACTAGCGAAGTAGAAAAGGTAAGAGAATTTATTATTCCCAAAGGTACGGCTATTTGGGCAAAAGAGGGCGACCAAGTAAAGAAAGGCGACCAGTTAACTGAAGGCAGTCTTGATTTACAGCAACTATATATTTTGCGCGGCCGCTTAGAAACTCAAAAATACGTAATTAAAGAAATTCAATATGTTTACTCTTCCCAGGGCCAGCCTTTAAACGATAAGCATGTAGAACTAATTGCCCGCCAGATGTTTTCCCGTTATTTGATAACTGATTCAGGGGAAACTGACTTACTGCCTGGAGAAATTGTTGATGATTCAGTTGTTGATCGGGCGAATAAAGGAGTTAGTAAAAAAGCTAAAGGCGTAAGGCTATTATTAGGTATAACAAAAGCTTCTCTAACAACCGATAGCTTTTTATCAGCTGCTTCGTTCCAAGAAACTGCCCGCGTTTTAATTGAGGCGGCGGTTAGCGGTAAGATTGATTACTTAGAAGGTTTAAAAGAAAATGTTATTATCGGCTGTTTAATTCCGGCTGGAACTGGTTATCGCGGGAAACAAACTAGAGCGAAATATTAGGACGGTAAACTGTTCGAGCAAGGCTTCCTAGCCTGCGAGTGCTGGGACAAGGCAGTTAAGCTGCAGGCAAGGATGCCTGGCAGCAACGGTGTTAAAAGTTCGAGCAAGGCTTCCTAGCCTGCGAGAAACGAACATGAAAAGCAAGCTGCAGGCAAGGATGCCTGGCAGCAACGGTGTTAAAAGTTCGAGCAAGGTTTCCTAACCTGCGAGAGATAAATTTAGAATAGTTTAGATAAAAAGAAGGCGAGACATCGATGTCTCGCCTTCTTTTTATGCTAGTTGAAATTTTATTTAAAATATGCTATCTTTATCAATATATTAACCAAATCAAAGGAGGGAATTTATGGAAATAACTCTTCGCCATGTAGATATAAACAACGGCGAATATAATGAGTGTGTTGTTCATTTTAAAACCTTAACAGATTTACGTAAAACACTTAACCGAATGTCGGTTTATGCTTTAGCCAGAAGATGGAGTGATGATGATGTAGTTTCTTGTCCGGTGCAAATAGATAAACTGCAAAAGAGATTCATAGTAAATGGAAGAATCTTTAGCCCATTTTCAAAAAATGTACCCGAGACAAAGAGGTTGATGGAAGAATTAAGTATAAACCGCAAATAAAGGAGTATTAAATGAAAATAAAATTTACTGATAGATTTAGCGGTAAAGGTTTAATAGATAGGCAAAGAGAAAAAATTCGAGACCCGTACACAAAAAAGCTGCCAGGTCGAGTTGATTGCGGTGAAGTTGAGGAAGCAATAAAAAAGATCTTTGAAGTAAATAAAGAAGCAATTACTGTTGCGATAAAGGATCTTTGCTAGCTAGCGAGCAGTCTATTAATAGGTTGCTAGATAATAAGGAAGGCCCCTGATTATGCACATCAGGGGTTTTTTATTTTAAATTTTTTTCTGTTAACTATTTAATTTAGCTAACGCGTTTTCATACCATTTAAGAGCAATTTGTTTTCCTTTGCCAGAACTTATTCTGTTATACATCCAATCAAATTTTTCTCTCACTTGATTCTTTCCGATTTCCTTAGCTTTAACTTCAACAAAGTGATTAGCATTATTTTCGAAATAACTAATTGAGTCCGCGTCTTTAATTATGTTCTGGTCGTCATTTCCACCAACTTCATGTCCCTTTACCAACATTTTAACTCGCTCAATCAGTTCGTTGCTAGCGTTTTGCTCTTTTAAGAAATCGGAAATAATTTTAGCGCCCTTTTCTTGGTGATATATTAAAAAATCCTTATCCATGAATCCTTTTTCCTTAAAGATGTTGTTAATCTCATCATTATTCCGATAGGCGCGTTCAATATCATGAGCAACAGCAGCGATATACATCGCTTCGTCAGCGTCAGGCTTTAACTCATTGACCCAATAAACTGTTCTAAGAAAATGTTTGATTCCTCGCACGTCACCAACTTTAGTAAAAGAATTAACTACAAATTGTTTTGTTTTTTTATACAATTCACTCTCCATATAGAAAGAAATTAATTTAAAATTATTACTTGATAGCGTAGCCAGATATCCCGTGCTAGGCGATGTAAATTTTTATTTTTCTTTGTTAATCCATTCCTTGTTTATCCATTTTTTATTAATTGCCTCTTCCAAGTTAATGCCAAGTAAATACGCATTAACTATGACCATACCGGCAACATCAGCCAATTCCTTCGCCAATTCTTTTTTTGAAATTTCCTCTGAAACGTGTTTTTCTGGACGACTTTTCTTTCGGTGGATTAAAACAGCTTGAGCAAGCTCGCCGACTTCCTCATATAATTTCAACAAGGCGAAATCTTCATCAATTTGCACATTATATTTTCGACCGTAGTTAATAGCATTTTCTACGACCTTCTTTTGTAGTTCTTTGAAATCCATAAAAAATAAAATTTTCCGTTGCGGCAGAGTCCTCTTCGATAAGCTCAGAGAGAATCTGACGCGACGGAAATAATTTCAATATACTCTTCGCAAAATGCCCCATTAAGAGGTCTAATATTATCATAATTTCTTAAAAACCTAAGTCTATGATCGATAATTTCGCACATTTTTTGAATTGAAGGTTCACCAATTTCTTTACAGATACATCTAGTGTCAAGATTTAATTGATTTGACGCTTCTAGGTAAGGACAAAAATTATATGATTCAATTTTTATCTTTGTTGGTGATATTCTAATCATTTTACTATGTTCAGGGTCTATCTTCATGTGATCAAAATAAATAATGCGGTATGCTTGCTCTTCAGGACTTAAATTTTTATATTTTTCAAGCATTCCATTAAGGTTTTCTTTAAGCCAATTTATCCTTCTTTTGGTGATTATTTCCGCTAATTCAGAGTGTGATAATAGCCCACTACACACTTTTTTAAGCTGTTCGTATTTTTCTTCAATGGCATTTTGTTCATTTTTAGAGAATTTAACCATAGTAATTTTATTTAATATTAGCACACAAGATAAACATTTTATAATATAACTCTTGACTAATTTGAGAATTGTGCTATATTACAAATGAGTTTGCTAGCATTCTCGCTTGTTCATTCTAATGGTCTAATTATACTAGTCTAATTATACTAGTCTAGTTATATTAGTCTAATTATATTTGTCTATTTTAGGGCGTGTTGCATTTGTGGCACGCTCTTTTTCTTTCTATAAAATTATTAATTATACAACTCTCGGTAAGCAGAGCCAAATGTGCCGAGTTAGGTAATAAAAAATATATTAACTATTATATTTCAGTCTTATACTTAAAGATAAAACTAATGCGCAAGCTCCAAAATTCATTCCAGACACGAATATAAAGAGTGGGTCAGGCAAGATAAATAAACTATATAAAAATGCGATTCCGCCAGTTGCCGTCCATAAAATATATGATAATATATTTGCACTTGATTTTTTAAGATAATATAGATCTTTTATTGTTGGCCAATATGCGATGATTGACACAACACCGACTCCTCCATAGGCAATGATTAGAAGTTGTATTAGTATATTTTTCATAGTTCTTTAAATAATTTTTATGCTGTGATTGACACAGTACAATATGTATGCTTTTATTTTAATATAACCATAGCGGACGATTTTAATAAAGGGGGGAGTGAATATGACTTTCAATAGAGCAGTTCATATGTATGGCGACAGATTAAGGCTGTATACAGTATCCTTGTGTGTAATATTTTTCGGAATCGGTTGGATGTGTGCAAAATATGGAGAAATGGGAGTCAGCGGTGTTTTTTCTCGCGTGTTTGCCCTTATTATCATTGTGAAAATCATTGACGCCATTATTAAAGGCATAGTATTTGCTATAATATTTGCTAAAGATAATTTCAAACTCACATTGAGATTCAAGAGCTGACTATTCAAACGCTATAGCCTTTCTCTTAGGTCATCGGAAATATCGATGACCTTTTTATTTTTTAAGTAATATCAGAGTCTCTCCTGCCCAGTTTGATTGGGCGGGCTGACTCTGACGCAACGAAAATTATTTAAAAAGTTTTGGGTATTTATAAAATGCTTTAAGTATAAAAACCATAGAATCTCCTACCCAAATATCGCCGTCCATTACCATTTTAATAGCTTTCGTGGGCGCAACTTTAACTATTTCAATTTCTTCAGTTTCATCAGTGTTTTGAATAGAATTAAATTCTAGCCCCTTGGCTAAAAAGCCATAAACAATTTGCGTAGTTTTTGTTGGAGAGTTTGCGGATTTACCGAGAGAGATGAGGTTGCTTTTAGTGGTTCTAATTCCGGTCTCTTCTTCTAATTCTATAATTGCTGATTCTTCTAAAGATTTATTTCTATGTTGAAATCCGGCTGGTAACTCAATAAGAATTTTTCCTAGCGCATGTTTATATTGTTTAACTAAAACAATTTCATTATTCTTGGTAAATGGCAAAATAATAACGACGTTTCCTAGTGGGGAAATAAAATAATCATCAATTATAATACCATTGCTTAACTTTACTTTATGTTGAATAATTGGAAACCACTTATTAGGAAAAATTTCTTTTTCTTCAAGAATTTTCCATTTTTTCATATTTTTTTTAAGTTACATCAGAGTCTCGTCTGCCCAGCTTGATTTGGCGGACTGACTCTGACGCGACGGAAAAAAATTGTATTAATTTTTTCAGTCGTCGAGCTTGACATAGATAGAAAAATCTGCTTTACTCTAAAGTCAGTAATAGTCTTGATAAATTGAACCTTAACAAAGGAGGGTGATTAAATGGTAAGAATCTACGAATTTGCTCCGTCCGTTTTGATTCTCGCTTGTATTGCAGGGGCAACACGTCTTTACGTAAAGATTGTTATTAAGCGATACGGCGATAACTTCAAGAGTGTAGAGTGGCATAAAAGGAATCAATGGAAAGTAGTCTGGACAGTTGGTACTCCGCTGTTGAACGTTTGGGCACCTGCGGCAGAAGAGCTCATTTTTCGAGCGCCGCTTATCATTGCGTTCAGTACG
>JBDRCJ010000031.1:0-8159 GCA_043821805.1 Patescibacteria group bacterium | reverse complement strand
TTACTGCCGGCTGATTATAATCTTGATTTTAAAAAATTAGGTAGTTGTATTGGCCAGCAAACCAAAAAGAAAATAAAAGTAGTTAAAATTCCTGGAGAAGAAATTATGAAAGAATTATTAAAAGTAAAATCCGGAGCGATGAGCGCTTTTGGGAATATTCATGATTTACCGGTTATTGTTGATAAAAATTTAGCTAAAGCTAAAAAAGCGGTTTTTTCTAGCGGTAGTTTTAACTATTCAGTGGAAATGGCAGTAAAAGATTTTATTAAGCTGGAAAACGCGGTTTTAGGAAGTTTCGGGATTAAGAAAAAAGTGAAATTGCAAAAGGCTGTAAAAAGTAAAAAGATTAATAAAGCTAACAATAAATCTATGGCTTGCTGTGGGTCAAAAAAGAAAAAGAAGAAAAAATAATTTAGACAGTTAGACAGCTAGTAATTAGACAGCTAGAATTTAAATTTAGTTGTTTTTGCTTTTGTTTATTTACTATCGTATCGTATGGATATAAAAATTGATAAATTTGAAGGGCCTTTAGGGTTATTACTGCAATTAATTGAGCAGGAAGAGATGGATATTGCGGAAATTAGTTTAGCAAAAATTGCTGATCAATATGTAAATTATATTAGGACAACTGATAAAATAAGTCCGGGCGAAATGGCGGATTTTTTAGTTGTGGCGGCAAAACTTTTATTTATTAAATCAAAATCACTGTTGCCATATTTAACTTTGGATGAAGATGATGAAGTGGTTGAGCTTGAAGAACAATTAAAGATGTATAAAGAATTTATTGAAGCAACAAAAAAAATTGAAGCGATGATAAACGAAAAGAGATTTATGTTCGCCAGGGAGTTTAATAAAAAGGCGATGCTAGTTAGTTCAAATATTTTTTCTCCTCCGAAAAATTTAAAAGTGGCTGATTTAGAGAAAATTTTTAAAGAATTAATCGGAAAAATAAAACCGAGAGAAAAAGAATTAGAGAAAAAACATTTAGAGAAAAAAATAAATATTGAAGAAAAAATTTCGGCTATTAAAAAATTACTGTTAGGCAGAATTAAGTTTAGTTTTAATAAAATGCTAAAAAATTCAAAATCAAAAACTGAAACGATAGTCAGCTTTTTAGCTTTGCTTGAACTAATTAAACAGCATGAGGTAATGGTAAATCAGGTAGGTATTTTCAAAGAGATTATGATAGAGAAAAATAGGTAAATTGCTCGATTGCTAAAATTATTAAAATAATATGGAGAAAAATAATAAATTACATTCTCAAATAGAGTCAATCCTTTTTATTGCCGCTAAGCCGCTAGCGATAAAACAACTAGCGACGATACTAAAAAAAACAGAAAAAGAAATAAAGTTAGCCGGAGATGAATTGATTAATGATTATAAAGATAAATCTTGCGGTATGCAGATTATTAGTGATGGGATAAAATTTCAAATGGTTAGCGCGCCAGAAAACGCTAAGATTATAGGAGAGTTTATCAAGGACGAAACTACCGGAGAATTAACTCGCCCGAGTTTTGAAACCTTAACTATTATTGCCTACCGAGGGCCGATTGCTAAATATGATTTAGATAGAATTAGGGGGGTAAATTGTGCTTTAATTTTACGCAATCTATTACTTAGGGGTCTAGTAGTATCTAAAAAAGATAAAAAAAAGGAAATATATTATAATGTAAGCTTTGATTTTATTCGTTATTTAGGAATAAATAAAATTGAAGAATTGCCGAATTATAAAAAACTGTCTGAAGATGACACGATTGATAGAATGTTAAGTGAAGAAGAAATTGGCACATAACACAGAACAAGGAACATAGAACATAATAAAATTTTTAAATCCTAATTTTTAATTTCTAATTAAATCTCAATATCTAATGTCCAAAATCCAAAACACTCATTGTCATTCCGGACTTGATCCGGAATCCAGAAACATAAATAGTGCTTAAGTCTTGTAATAAAGTAATTGTTATTAAAATTCCAAACGGCGTTTAACTATATTATACTTTTAACTTATTCGTTTATGGCTACAAAAAGTAATAATAATAACAATAATAAAAATATTATTATTAACCGAGAAAATATTAGAAAAGCAGATTTAGTAGTCGGGATTCCTTCGCTTAATGAAGGCGATAATATTTCCTTTGTTGTTAAACAAGTAGACAAGGGTTTAACAAAATATTTTAAAGATTATAGAGCAGTAATTATTAATTTAGATAATAATTCAGAGGATGATACTAAAGAGAAATTTTTAACTACAAAAACAAAAACGTCGAAAATTTATATTTCTACGCCTGGTGAAATTCGAGGCAAAGGCTATAATTTTTTTAATTTATTTAATAAAATTGTTAGCCTAGAAGTAAAAGCGGTGATGGTAGTTGACGCTGACTTAGAAAGCATTAAACCTGATTGGGTAAACTTATTAATAAAACCAATTTTAAAGGGATATGATTACGTTACTCCTTATTACGCCCGGAGCGAGTATGATGGATCAATCACTAACCATATTTGCTACCCATTAATTTATGGGTTATACGGCCATAATATTAGACAGCCGATTGGCGGTGACTTTTCTTTTTCAGCTAAGCTAGCTAAGCATTGGTTAGAAAAAACCTGGCATAAAACTACTTATAAGTATGGTATCGATATTTTTATGACACTAAATGCGATTTTAGGCGGTTTTAAAATTTGCCAAGTGGGGTTAGGGGCAAAAATCCATAAACCAAGCGCTCCTAAATTAGGGCCGATGTTTTCTCAGGTTATTACCACTTTGTTAAAGAATATAACCGCTAATAAGGTGAATTGGTTTGAAATTAATAAAGAAGAGGATATTCCTTACTTCGGGAAAAGTAATTTAGACAAACCCCAAACTTTAAGCGTTGATTATAAGGGCATGAAAGCGACCGCTGTTTTTAATTTTCATACTAATGAGGATATTTTAAAAAGAGTATTAAATCCTTTAGCATTTAGAAAACTTAAAAAAATGTATGATAAAGAAAAAATTATAATTGATAGTAATTTATGGTGGAAGATTATTTATGATGCAATTTACGCTTATGACCGGATGGATTTAAATGGCGGTTTGGTTGAAGCTTTAAAGCCTTTATATTTCGGCCGGTTTGTTAGTTTTTTTAGGGAAACTTTAGAAAAGCCATTTGAACTTTGCGAAGAAGAGATAAACAATCAGGCAAAACTTTTTTGGAAAAATAGAAATTACATAATTAAAAAATTAAAAAGAAAACGTTAATTGATTGAAGAGTATGAAAAAATTTGTTTTTATTATTATTTTTTTCACTGGACTAATATTATGTTTAAGTTTTTTTTATATTTATTTTTCTTATCCAGAGTTAGATGAAGTAGTTGGGGATGGGAAAGTTTTAGGCGTGAGCGAAGAAGATTCGAATATAGATTTAGAAGAAATTTTAAAAAATGTACCTGAAAATGTTAATAATGTTGTCAACCAAGTTGCGCAAGAAGTAAAAAAAATTGCTACTGAAAAAATGACAGGATATAATATTGAAGGGAAATTACCATTCAGTACTGGGAAAGCTGCCGGTCCAGTAAAACTACCCGATGCTTCCGACTATGAATTTTTTTCTTCAGCCGGAACAGTAATGGATAATAATAGCGGCCAATTTTTATATAGTTATCAAGCGAAAGAAGCATTGCCGATTGCTAGTTTAACGAAATTAATGACCGCTTTAGTATTTTTAGATTATAATCCGGGCTGGACAGAAATTTATGAGGTTAAAGAAGAAGACAAAAGAAACGGAGGAATAATATATATTTTTCCAGGCGACAAAGTAACTATTGAAAATTTATTTTATTTAAGTTTAGTTGCTTCCGCTAATACAGCCACTATTTGTTTAATTAATTCAACCGGTTTAAGCGAGTCCGAGTTCGTTAAGAAGATGAATGAAAAGGCAAAAGAGCTTAACTTAAGTGAGACTATTTTTTATGACCCAGTTGGCTTGAATAATTATAATGTTTCATCCGCAGAAGAAGTCGCTTATTTTGCTGAGCGGGCTTTAAGCTTTAAAGATATTCGCCAAGCTACTTTAACAAATAAGTACGAATTTAATACCCAAGCTGGCCGCAGGGTAGTAGTTAGTAATACTGATTATCTATTAGAAATTTTTCCGCAAAACGGAATTACCTTGATTGGCGGCAAGACTGGATTTACCGAAGCAGCTGGTTATTGTTTTGTCGGAGAATTTATGGATGATAATGGCAATGAAGTTATTTCAGTAATATTGGGTAGCCCAGATATTAACAGTCGATTTGAAGAGACAAAAAATTTAGTAAATTGGGTTTATAATAGCTATAATTGGTAGGGGCGTAATATTTTGTGTTTGTTTTTAGTAAGTGGTATAATAAATTTGTAATTAGTTAAATTAGTTAAATTAGTTTATAGTTTAACTAATAGCAAAGATTTTTATGAAGAATAAAATTATTATTGCTAACTGGAAAATGAAGCTAACTTTAGAAGAAAGCATAGCTTTAGCAAAAAAATTTAAAGAGAAATTTAAGAATTTTATACAAGGGGAAGTAGTGGTTTGCCCTTGTTTTTTAGTTTTAGATGAGATAAGCAAGCTATTTAAAAAAACTAATCTTAAGTTCGGAGCGCAGAATGTATTTTGGGAAGAAAGCGGAGCCTATACTGGAGAAATATCACCAAATATGTTAAAAACCGAAGGCTGTTCTTTTGTTATTGTCGGGCATTCAGAAAGAAGAAAGTATTTATTAGAGAACTATGAGATGATTCATCAGAAAGTAAAGGCGGTATTAAATATGGGCGGGATGACACCGATAGTATGTATCGGGGAGGATGCGAAAGACAGAAAGACTGATCGTCGAGATTTTGTTTTAGTTGATCAATTGCAGCAAGCTTTGGGGGGAATTGATATTTTATCTAACCAGCAGATTATTATTGCCTATGAGCCGATCTGGGCAATCGGCTCTGGCGTAGCGATTGAGCCAGCCGAAGCCGAGTATGCCCATAAAATAATTAAATTGGCCTTGAATGATTTATTTGAGATGAAAGTGGTTAATGAGAATATTAGAATAATCTATGGCGGCAGTATTAGCAGCCAGAATGTTAAAGGCTTTGTTGGTTTAGAAAATTTAGACGGATTATTAGTCGGCGGAGCGAGTTTGGATATTAATGAATTTTATAAAATCGCCAAGGTAATATTGGGCAAAAAAATTGCATAACTTATAACCAATAACTTTAACTCGTGTTTAGAGCGCTAAAATAAAGTTATAAGTTATATGTTATAGAAAATTAAGTAATATAAAACATATGCTAGTTCATATTAAGGAATTAGTTAAGGAGGCGGAAAAACATGGGTATGCGATTGGTGCATTTAACATTCATAACTTAGAATCAGTTTTAGGTGTGGCCGAAGCTGCCGTAAAGGCTAACTCGCCAGCCATAATTCAGGTTTCAGAAGGAACAATTAAATACATGGGGCTAAAACCAGTAACCCATTTAGTTTCAACCATAGCTAAAAATATCGCGGCTTCGGTTCCGATCGCTCTACATTTAGACCACGGCAAAAGCCTTGATAATATTTTTGAATGTATTAGCTCTGGTTTTACTTCGGTACATATTGACGCTTCCCATCTGCCATTAGATGAAAATATAAAATTAACAAAAGAAGTTATTAAAGTTGCTCGCAGCAAGGGGGTCTGGGTGCAGGGAGAAGTAGGTTCAATGGTTGGCGAATATAAAGTCGGCGGAAAAACAAGCAAAAAAATTCCTTTAGCAAATGTTGATGAGGTAGTCGAGTTTGTTAAAAGTACTGACGTCGATACAATCGCGGCAGCAGTCGGAACAGCACATGGAATTTATAAAAACGAAGATATAAATTTCGCTTTACTAAAAATGATAATAAAGAGAGTAAATAAACCGTTTGTTTTACATGGCGGCTCGGGTGTGGAGAATAAAAAAATTAGCCGGGCGATTAAAGAAGGAGTTAACATTATTAATATCGGGACTGATATCAAAATTGCCTTTTCCACAACTTTAATAAAAACTTGTTTAAAAAATAAAAAAGAGCTTGACCCAAGAAATTTACTAAAACCAAGCATTAGCGCAGTTGAAAAAGTCGTTATTAATAAAATGAAATTATTTAAGAGCGCCAACCAAGTCGCGGTAAAAGATGTTGAAACATAATCTTGAAACACGAACGAACGCGAATATACACGAATGAACATGAATTAAGGAGAAGACTTCGGCGATTAATATAATTGATTAATTTAATTAAATACTTATTTTTGCATTTTGATTTTTTAATTTTGCATTTTACTATGTACAACATAATTCCACTAATATTAATACTTTTAAGTTTATTAATAATTATTATTATTGTGGTAAGAAAATTTTCTGCTTTAGCCTCTTTAGACATAGAAACAATTAAATCAGAAAATGAAGCTAAAGTAAAAGAACAAATTATAAGCAATCGGTTAAAAAGGAATTTTATTAAATGGAATGCAAAAATTATTAATGTTGCTAAATTTATTTTTGAAAAATCGAATTTAATTTTTAAAGCACTAAATAATAAACTCTATGAATTAAAGGAAAAATACAAATCTAGTCCAGGGCTTCATTATGGAGATAAGGATAAAAAAGTAAAAGAGTTATTTATTGAAGTAGATGCTTTAATAAATAAAGACATGATAGATGAGGCGGAAAAAAAATTAATAGAAATAATCGGCTTAGATAGTAAAAACTTATCAGCTTTTGCCGCCTTAGCCCATTTGTATTTTGAAAATAAAAATTATAATGATGCGCAGGAGACTTTTCGCCACATACTTAATCTAATTAAAGACCAGGACAGGGATGAAAAAGCTGAAGGATCTTCCATCCAACCAGCCGAAATTTATTTTAATTTAGCCTTAGTTCTGCAGGAGACAGAAAAATTTACTGAAGCTTTAGAAAATATTAAACAGGCTTTAAAGATTGAGCCTAGCAATCCTCGCTATCTTGACAGTTTACTCGAGTTAGCTATAATAAATAAGGATAAAGTTAGCGCCCTTGACGCTTATGGAAAATTAAAAAAAGTAAATCCTGATAATAAAAAGTTAGAAGAATTTAAAAAGCAGATTAGTGAAATATAGTTAATATAAATTTAGACAACTAATAATTTTTAATTTATAACATTATCATATTTTGCATTAGTCATGAGTTATAAGTTATAAGTTATTAGTTATTTTTTATATTATATGCCGTTATAGCTTCCCGTCATCCCAGTCATACGACAGGACAAGTTCGACGGGACAGGCAGCTGGTTAATTGAATAAAATAGTCCTACGTAGCTTTAGCGTAGTAGGGCCGTTGCAGCTTCCCGTCATTACAGTCATACGACAGGACAAGTTCGACAGGACAGGCACTTGGTACCACGCAGTGTGCGGGGCGAGGTAAGGGGGAAAAAAGTTACAAAATGCCGAGATAGCTCAGTTGGTAGAGCAACTCCATGGTAAGGAGTAGGTCCGGGGTCCGAGTCCCCGTCTCGGCTCAAAAATAAAAATGAAGGCGAGAAAATTTTTTCTCGCCTTCATTTTTATTTTAAAAGATTTGTCATAAAAGAGAACTGTGGCAATTTAGAAAGATAATGAGCCCAGGTAACGGGAGATTCGTTACCTCATTTTTTATTTATCAATCTTCATTACCACAGTAAAATAATTTTAAGAAATAAAATTTTTTTTGTCAAACTTTTTTGTTATAAAAAATAAGCCCGGCAAAGTTGAGGGGACAACTTAAATGCCGGGCAAGCCGCAACTAAATTACGCTGGAATTGACCAAGGCCAGAAGATCCCAGCGCTTCCTAAAGCTGCAGCAACTGAAATTTTTAAGAAAGAGCGAAATGTTGTGGTAACTAAGTACTCTAAAAAACCACAGCGTAAACCAGATTACGACTGACTCTAAGTTACCACAACAATATAATTTTAATAAAGAAAAAAGATAT
Organism: Patescibacteria group bacterium; assembly: GCA_043821805.1. GTDB lineage: Bacteria > Patescibacteriota > Patescibacteriia > Patescibacteriales > CAYMCJ01 > JBDRCJ01. The sequence goes on along the minus strand of JBDRCJ010000031.1, from coordinate 198 downwards.
TGTCAAGAAAAATAAAACAAACAGAAGGCGAGACGTCGACGTCTCGCCTTCTGTTTGTTTTGTGGGCCGGGACGCCTGCCTGCCGGCAGGCAGGGATTTGAAAACTCCTCGGTGCCATCCTCGGCGCTGAACGGGATTTATAGGGCTGCGGTTAAATCTCCCCACCAGCACTACAAAATAAAATAGCACTAGCTAACA
>JBDRCJ010000030.1:0-4489 GCA_043821805.1 Patescibacteria group bacterium | reverse complement strand
AAAATTATGCTTATTATGATTAGAAATATAATATTAGCTATTGGCTGGCCAGTATTACTAATCGGCAGTATATACCTTATTATTAAAGGTAAAGATGTCTATAAATTGGTAAAGGGATCTATGATAGGCGAAGTTACAAGGGCTTTAGTTATTTCTATGCTTGTCGGGATGTATAGTTTAGGAATTGTAGCCACTGCCTTGATGTTTTGTGAACTAAAGGGGACATATTTAGTTCTGCCGATATTTTTATTATGGTTTATTACTTTTGTCTGGAGCTTAAAAGTATTAATTAAAGCGCAAAAAGAAGCTAAAAAATTAACTCAATAGCATTACTGGAATAATTTTTTATAAGTTGAATGTATATTACTACTACAATTTTTATTATTATTATTTTAGCAATTAGTATTTTTTCTTATTGGAGAATCCGGAAGTATAAAATAGAATCAGAAAAACGAGAGAAAGAAATGCAAAGGAAAATGTACGAGTTGGCAATTTTAAAGGAATTAGCTGAAAGAACCGGTTATTCGTTAAATCTGCAAAATATAGTAGATATTATTACCGGATCATTACATCAATTTCTTGAATATGTTGCAGTATCGTATATGCTTCTTCAGCCAGAAAAAGTAATTTTTAAAGTTCATTTAGAGGAGTCAGTTTCAAGAACATTTATTAATAATATACAAGATAGAATGTTAAAGTCTTTGTCAGCTTTGTTGAATAAAGAATTTAAAAAAAGCCAAGTTGAAGAAGTATTATCCGGATCTATTTTAGTAGATGAATTAGACGTTCCAGTACAGTCGTTTTTTAATATTCCGCTAGTAATAGCTGAAAAAGTTGTCGGCGTGATTACTGTTGCCCACACAAAACTCGGCCTTTATAAAGAAGAAGAAATGACAATATTATATAAAATTACCCAGCAGGCGTCTTTGGCAGTAAGCAGGCTGCAAGAAGTAATCGCAGCCGAACAGCAGAAATTAAACGCGATGGTTAGCAGCATGACCGAGGGAGTGGTTATGACAGACACAGATTATCGACTCGTGGTTGTTAATCCAGCCGCGAAAAGAGCGGTCGGAATTGAAGAAAACGAAGAAGCAGACATCTTCAAATTTATAGATAACTTAGAAGGTAAGTTCGATATAAGAGGAAAGCTTGAAGAAAGCGTAAAATTAAACAAAGTTTTAATAGCCGACGAAATTTTTATTAATAACAGTTTTTTTAAAATTTTCGTTTCTCCAGTAAAAGGTTTAATTAACTTAGATGAGGAAGGGATATTGGGAGGAGTAGTAATTTTTCAAGACATTACGCACGAGAAGGAAGTCGAAAAAATGCGAGATGATTTTACTTCAATGATGGTTCATGAACTACGTTCTCCGTTAAGCGGAATTAAAAAAATGGCTGAGTTTATTGGCAAAGATAATAATTTGCCAGAACCAAAAAAATTAAATGAATATTTAAATCTGATATACCAAAATTCGTCAGACATGCTCGGTTTAGTTAATGACTTGCTTGATGTTGCCAGACTTGAATCTGGCAAGTTCGAATTATATAAAGAAGTAGCAGATGTTAGTAGCATTATAAATGATAGAATAATGTTTTATAAACCTTTGGCCGAGGAAGCAAAAATATCGCTCTCTATAAAATTAGCAAAAAACATTCCAAAAAAAATAAATATCGACAAAGAAAAAATAATCCAGGTTCTTAATAATCTAATTTCTAATGCTCTAAAATTTACTCCCAAAGGAGGTAATATTGATATCCAAGCAATAGTAAAAACCAGGAGCATTAATTTAGAAGAAGAAGCAAAAAAATCCGGCCTTGAATGGAGAATAAAGAAAGATTATAAAAAATTAAATAAAATAAGCGATGCTTTAATAATAGCCATAACCGATAATGGCGAAGGTATTTCTAATGAAAATATGAAATTATTATTTAATAAATTTGTTCAGTTTAAGTCATCAGCCGAAAAGAAAAGGAAAGGTACAGGCTTAGGTTTAGTTATTGCTGAAGGAATTATAAAAGCCCATAACGGAATTATCGGCGTAGAGTCAGAAGAGGGCGCGGGCAGTACTTTTTATTTCACTCTACCTTTAAAATGATATAAATAATAATTAATATTAAATTTATGGAGCAAAAGAATTTTAAAAAAAATGCTAGCCCAAAACCTCAAACAAAAATTTTAATAGCCGAAGATGAAATAGCTACTCGCAAAGTATTAGCTGATACCCTTCGCCAATCAGGATTCAAGGTTTTTGAAGCAGAAGATGGAGAGCAAGCATTAATAGTAGCTTTGAAAGAACATCCTGATTTAATTCTTCTAGATATTATTATGCCAAAGTTAGATGGGCTGGGTGTATTGGAAAAATTAAGAGAAGACCCTTGGGGCAAAAAGGCAACATTAATACTGCTAACTAATATGAAAGATTCGGAAAGTATTTCAAAAGCATTAAAATATAATGTAACTGAGTATTTTACAAAATCGGATTGGGAATTAGCGGAAATTGTAGAAAAAGTAAAAAGTAAATTAAATTTAAATTAGTTTATTTTTTATAAATTTTTAAGCTATTAGTAATAACAGTAATACTAGAAATGCTCATAGCGGCTGCAGCTATCATCGGGTTTACTATGCCTGAAATTGCTAGAGGAATGGCAGCAATATTATAGAAAAAAGCCCAAAATAAATTTTGTTTAATCGTTTTAAATGTTTTTCTAGAAAGTTTAATTGCCGCAACCGCTTTTATCGGGTCATTGCCCATTAATATTATATCGCCAGCTTCTTTGGCAATATCTGTCCCAGCGCCCATGGCAATCCCTAAATCAGCCTGGACAAGCGAGGGAGCATCGTTAATACCATCACCGACAAATACAACTTTTTTACCAGCTTGTTGCAATTTCAGAACTTCTTTTTGTTTTTCATTAGGTAATACTTCGGCTAAAAAATTATTTAGACCGAGCTTTTTAGCCACTACCCGAGACGTATTTTTATTATCTCCGCTAATCATAATCGGCTCTAACCCCATTGTTTTAATTTCGGCAATGGTTTTTTTTGCGTTCTCTTTAATTTCGTCGGCGATTAAAAAAACGCCAACAATATTTTCTCCATGTGATATAAAAATTAAAGTGCCACCAGAATCTTTATATTTTTCTTCTATATTTTTTAGCCAGTTTGTTTTAATATTATATTTATCAAACAATTTTTTATTGCCTAAAAGTAAGCGAGTATTATGCTCTTGGCATGTTCCAGCAACGCCTTGGCCAGGTATTTCTTTAAAATTTATTAATTTTGCTAATTCAACGCTTTGTTCGTTAGCTTTCTTGGCAATTGATTTTGATAGGGGGTGCTCTGAATTAATAGCTAAAGAAGCGGCAATCTTTAAGATTTTTTCTTTAGTAAAATTAGATTCATTATTAATAATTATTTCTTGCACTTCTGGCTCGCCCTTAGTTAAGGTGCCGGTTTTATCAAAAATTATCGTATCAATATTTTTTGCTTTTTCAAAACTAGCGCCGTCTTTAATTAAAATACCCTGCCTAGCGCCGACGCTCGTTCCGACCATAACAGCGATTGGCGTAGCAATACCTAAAGCACAAGGGCAGGCGATAATTAAAACTGCTACCGCGCTTATTATGCTTGCGGCAAGGTTACCGTTTATGAATATCCAGCCGAGAAATGTTAAGATGGCAATAGCAATTATTACTGGAACAAAAATCGCCGAGATTCTATCAACTAATTTTTGGATTGGGGGATTAAAAGCTTGCGCTTTTTCTACAGTTTTAATTATTTGCGCTAGTACTGTATTTTCACCAATTTGTGTTACTTTTAATTTTAAAATTCCATCTTTATTTATAGTTGCTCCATAGACCCGGTCGGATTGTTTTTTAAATATAGGCAGGCTTTCCCCAGAGAGCATTGATTCATCAACATTAGATTGGCCAGAAATAATTTCACCGTCAAGAGGAATTTTTTCTCCCGGCTTAACTAGAATAATATTGCCGACTTTAATTTTATCAATGTCAGTATCAACTTCTTCGTTATTTTCGGTAATTAGACGAGCTTTTTTTACGCCCAGTTCTAATAATTTCTGCATTGCTTTAGAAGCTTTTCCCCGAGTTTTTGCTTCTAAATACTTTCCTAAAAGTATTAAAGCCGTAATTGAAGCGGCGCTTTCAAAGTACAAATCGCGGCCATTAAACATCGCCCAAGTACTATAGAAGTAAGCTGCTAGCGTGCCGATGGAAATTAAACTATCCATGCTGAATTGATTTCTTCTTAGTTGTTTTATAGTTGTTACATGAAATTGCCAGCCAAGAATAAAAACAATAATAAATGTTAAATCATGCAAGATCCAGCGAGTTAGCGGAATATTAAAAAAAGCCCCTGGTATTTCCCATGGCCAGAACATCCTGATAACTATTGGCAAAGCAAAAGTTATAGCCAATATTACTTTATATTTTAACTTATTAGCGCTTTGATCGCTATGATGATCATGAT
>JBDRCJ010000029.1:0-3813 GCA_043821805.1 Patescibacteria group bacterium | reverse complement strand
AAAAATGTCAATCTCCAACGTCCTTTTCTATCTTTTTTTATTTCTACTTTTGCTTCTTTAATTAGCTCTGCAATTTCTTTAATAATTACAGGAGTAACTTTACCCTGTCTTACCATGCTTTGATCTAAATAATGACTACTGTAATTAATTCCTGGAAGCGGAATGATCCCCTTTTCTCTCATCATCTTTTTCCACTTTTTATCTCGTTTCCTTCTATATTTTTTCCCGCTCATCATCACTACCTCCTTTTAAAAAGAAAGGTTATTTTTACTTTATTTTGCTTTATTGATTTTATTAAATTATTATAAACTATCTAATAAATTTTTGCAAGAAAAAAGCTAGCTGACAATTAACGCCAACCAGCTTAATAAATTTATAAAATCTTGGCTATTTCTCATTTCTATTTTCTGGCTAAATATTGTAATTCAAAAAGGAGCTATTTACTTCGCAAATTTCCTTTTCAGACTTTTTATCAATTTTCAAATTTTTAAGATGTACTAAATTATTGGCTAAAACGAACCTTAACACTTTAATACAATTTTCTGAAATTGTCAAGCCGTCTTTGAGCTTAATGCATCTTTTACAAATTAGACCACCACGAATAAAATCAAATAAATTACCTTGCGGTTCAACTTTCTTTTTGCAATTCAGGCAATAATATAATTCTGGCTGGTAGCCTAAACAAGCTAATAATTTTAAATTAAAATAAGAAGACATTAAATTATAATTAACCTTCGGCGGCTGACTATAATTTATTATGTTTAAAAAATCAATGAGGAGTAAAAAAATTTTCTCATCAGCTAAATTTTCTTTAATTAGCTGATTAAATATTCTAATTGCCTGTCCGGCCGAGAGAAGCTTATTAAAATCATTTTTAATATTATAATAACTTTCAAGACTAACGGCGTTACCGATATAATCGTATTGCCGGCCTTTAATTATCATTGTCTTTATTAAACTAATTGGCTCAACTAAACCAGCCAGCTTTGATAAATTTTTTTTTTGTGCCGCGGGCCACTAATTCCATTTTGCCCTGCTCAAAACTATAAACAACAACCCGGCTGTCGTTTTCCCGAAACGGCTGGCGGTTTAAAACTATCGCTTTGGTTGTATAAGTCTCCTCCATATTTTATACACGAAATAAACGAAACGGAAAACAAAAGAAACGAATTATTTTTTATTAATTTTTTTCATAATTCGTTTCTTTCGTTTTTTTTCGTATTATTCGTGTTTAATTTATCTAGATATGTCTGCAATATTAACATTGCAGCGATTGCATCCCGGGGAGCCTTATTTTTTTTATCCTTACTTAACTTATCTGCCGATTTGCTAGTTAACCGCTCATCAAAAGTAATAACCGAAATATTTATTTTCCTTTTTAGGTCGCTTAAAAAATCTAAAAAATCTGATTGTACTTTTATTTTAGAATTTTCCATTTTTAACGGTTCTCCGATAATAACTTCATTAATTTCCTCACTTTTTATAATATCAACAATCTCATCCATATTACCGACTACTTTATAAGGAGTAGCTAAACCAGTCTCGCTATGTCCAATAGCTAAACCGATGCGCTTACTTCCCCAATCTATCCCAAGATATTTTATAAATTTATTTTTTATCATAATGTTGTTATTATTTCGCAGCCTGATTCCGTAATCGCCACTGTATGTTCAAAATGGGCGCTTAAAGTGCCATCAGCGGTTAAAATTGTAAAACCGTCAAAAGCGCTTTTTACTTTCCAGCCGCCGATATTAACCATTGGTTCAATCGCGATAACCATACCGGCTTTTAAAATTACCTTTTTCGTTTTTCCCTCGCCTTTAATTTCAAAATTCGGTACTTGTGGCTCTTCATGGACGTCATAGCCTACACCATGGCCGACTAATTCACGCACAACTGCGTAACCATGACCCTCAGCCTGCGTCTGGATAGTTCGCCCTATAGTATTTAAATTGACACCTTCTTTAGCTTTACTAATAGCTAAATCTAAACATTCTCTGGTGGTTTTAATTAACTTTCTTGCTTCTTCATTAATTTTACCTACCGGAACTGTTACGGCAATATCAGTATAATAACCTTTAATCTTTTTTCGATAAGGATACTCCATTCCAATATCAATGCCAATAATATCACCTTCGTTTAATTTCCGCGAAGGTAATGACGGAGCATGAACAACTTCGTCATTTATAGACGTGCAAAGGGCGGTAGGAAAAGGGCTTAAATCATGCCTAGTTTTATAACCTTTAAACGACGGGCGGCCCCCTGCCTGCTTAATTAAAGAAAGGGCGAGCCTTTCTAACTCACCTGTCTTTACTCCCGGGCCTACTTTATCCGCCACCTGTTTTAATATCTCGGCCAATATTTTACCGCCTTCTCTTAATATTTTTATTTCTTCTTTACTTTTTATGGTAATCATATGTGAAATTTTAGATTTTAGATTGAAGATTTAAGATTGCCTTAAAGATTAGATTTGTAATTTGTGATTTTGAATTTGGGATTTATTTAGGAATTAGAAATTAGGAATTAGAAATTTTAATGTTCCCTGCTTCTTGCTCTGTGTTCTGTGCTACGCATCATCCTCGATGAATTATATAACCTAAATAAAATATATACAAACTTATTAAAACAATTCCTTCCCATTTGCCAAGAATATTTTTTTTGCCGACATATAATAATAAAAATAATAAAATAGTAGCAAAAAATAAAAAAACTATATCAATATTTAATAACGGGTCAAAGTCAATCGGTTTAATTATCGCGCTAATACCAAAAATCCAGAAAAAATTAAATATATTAGAACCGATAATATTACCGATCGCAATATCAGATCGACCCTTATAGGCGGCGGTAACTGAAGCAGCTAATTCTGGCAAAGTCGTACCAAGAGCAATAATGCTTAAACCTATGAACGCTTCGCTCACCCCAAACCATTCAGCAAAACTAATCGCTCCGTTCACTATCCAGCGGGCGCCGATTGCTAGCCCAACTAAACCTAAAATTATCATTAAAACTGCTTTAATATTACTAAGTTCTTTTGGTTCGGCCTGCTTTAACTCGCCAATCGTCTTTTTAATAATATTTTCTCGAGTTTTAGTAATACCAAAAGTGTAATATAAAAAAATACTGAAAAATAATATTAACACTAAGCCATCAATCCGCGACAGGCCGTTCGGTAAAAAATGATCTAGTAAAAAATCATTAGCTAAAATTCCAACAGCGATTACTGCTAATAAAGAAAAAGTGATTTCTTTTCTAATTGTTTTCCTTTTTATAATTAGCGGGCAAATTAAAGCAGATATCCCTAAAATTAGTAAAGTATTAGCAATATTTGCGCCGATAATGTTGCCGAAAGCAATATTTGCGCTTCCTCTTAAATTAGCTAAAATATTTAAAATAAATTCCGGAGTTGAAGTTCCGAAGGCGACAATCGTTAAGCCGATAAAAAAACTGGAGATGCCGAATTTTCTAGCCATTGAAGAAGAGCCGTCAACTAATATATCGGCTCCTTTGATTAAAAAAATAAAACCTAATATAAATAAAGCGATTGTTAGATACATAAATAAATTCTTTTATTGATTAACTACTCTTTTAAAGCCACTGGCTGGCTCTTTATCGCTCAACCTGCCGGAGTTCACATCAGGAGACAAGGCGGATGTTTTATAATTTGGCCCTTTAACTAAACGAGCGGCTGTGGATTTCTCAGATGGCCCCCTGCCTAAAATCCCTAAAGCCTTTCTTTCGGTCCTCCGATGTTTTTCTTCCAAAACAGAAACATCTCTTTGCATATATCTATTTAAATTTTGCTTTTCTTGT
>JBDRCJ010000028.1:0-5918 GCA_043821805.1 Patescibacteria group bacterium | reverse complement strand
TAAATCTAGAACGGATTTATAAATTTCCTTTAGTATATATTTATATTAATTTCCTGCTTCCGCAGAATGCGAAAAAATTTGTTTAGTCAAACAAAGAAGTGGGGCAATACGGTTTTTGTATTGTATTTATTGGAGTGGATTATGATAGCTGCTCAAGCAAACAGCGAACCTATTATTGTAGGATGGCCTTCCTTGAAGCTCGCTAAGGTTGAAAGGTTTCCAGATAATCAACAAGTAAAGAAATTTGGTTCGGGAAATAAATCTGAGTGCGGCTGCATTGATTGCCTGTTTGGCGGAAACTGTATTCCTCATCACTCAGTTTGCCCTACGCCGAGAAGATGGAGGTAGAGCAAGTGGATAAGAGGCAAGCGACTTAATGCGAAAGATTTTAAGTTCGCTTGCCTCCTAATCAGAATTTATAAAATTTATAAAGTCTGATTAGGAAAAGATCTTTAAAATTAAAAAGGAAACGTTTATGCGTTTTCCTTAAAATATATTTTTATTTTAATTTTCCTACTCAGGCTTGCGTTTAGTAAGCCACTTTGCTTTGTCAGGCAAAGGAGTAGGCAACAGAATTTGTTGAAAATTTTCTGGGGTAAAAAATGGAAAAGATAATATTAAGGTTGGAGGCAATTCAAGAGAGAGCTGAAAGTGGCGTATCTGAAAAATGCGCTGTAGACGGCTGTAAAAATGAGAAAAAAACCTCAGAAGCCCGGACGTGCTCGGATTGCTATAGAAAGTATCCCGGAATTGCTCAACGGGTTGACCAGGCTGTTGAGGAGTATAAGAAAACGGCGTTTATTTATGAGAGCAAGCGGAATTCTCGGGTAATTTCAAATCGTATTCAACAGGTTGAAAAGCTCGGCCCTAAAGCCTGGCGAGCACTTCAGGAGGAAATTAAAGCAGCGGTAGGAGATCAGAACTTTCCGGACAATGTAATAGTTCAGTCGCTTCAACGTATGCATCCTGATTTTTCCGAGGAGCTGCGTAAAAAGGTCGTCGGGAATTTTCGGAAGTGGCAAAGGTTTCTTTCTAAAGTCAAGGATTTGTTTGAAATTGATCTCTGGCTAGATAACGAGGGGTCTAGGGGCATGCTTGTAAACCAAATTAGATATACGCTGGAAAAGACTGAATTCTCCAATTATGGTCGAGAAACGGTTGCTCAAGTTTGCTATGAAATTTTTCCGTCTGTAAAAAGAGAAATCATTTTCCAGGCAGAAAAGCTAGCCGAAGAGATAACGGTTGCGGATCAGGGAACTAGTGCTTATAATAAAGCGCGCGAGATCAGTGATGCTCATGGCCGGATTGAAGGCTACGCTTTTCGTAAGCTGCTCAAAGCTGTAGCAGAGCGGATGACCAAAATTAAAATTGAAAAGCGCCGCGAAGAAGTAGTAAAAAAAGAGCTTTCAGACCTTCGGACAAAGAATGAACGCCGACAGAGTGAGATGGCAAAGAGTCAAGAGATCAGGAAGTCTTTTGCCTCGGCAGAAGAAATTAAAATTCGCAAAGCTGAAAAGAAAAAGGAACTACAGCGAAGAAAGCTGGCAGAGATACTAGCTCGACCCAAGGAGACGATTGCTTTGGAGCTTAGTGATTTTCGGCCCGCTATCCTGGTCAAGAGTGAGGAGGAGGCGTCTTTGTTAAATAATGGGACTTACGTAGTGATGAATAAGCAGGGGTTTCGTGTATCGAAGTCTCCTGGCGGCAAATTTTGTCTGAAAACAGTCAAGTATTTGTTAGCTACAGAAACTAAGAAATTTGATGAAGTGTTTGGGCAGGTGACAGAAGATAAGAAACCAGCCAGCTTAAACGAAGTATGGGTAATGTGCCCTGATATTGCGAGTGAGGCCATAAAAGTATTTTGTTTGACTCGGGAGCAGATATCTGATTCTGATATTATTCTCAATCTACAGCCTAATTCTCTTGTAGTTGAGGACGCTATCGGAATAAACAATGTTCCCTTATCCAAGGTCAGTGAGGCAAAATTGATACAGATTGGTCCGTGCCGTAAAGCAACACGGCAAGAAAGAAATGCCTCATCGGAATATAAATCTCGTGAAAAAAAACAATCATCGAATGCCCAGTAGAAAAGGAAAGGAGAAAAAAAAGAAAATGCTATAAATTTAAATAAAATTGGGGAAAGGTTGAAGCCCTAAAAAATAAAGAAGGCCACGAGAGACAACTCGGGGTAGCGAGCATAAGGGACGGATGTTCGCTACCAAAACAATATAACCCGTTAGTCAACTTTGATTAGCGGGTTTTTTCTTTGGTTTTGTGTTATTGTCTTCGACCAGCCCCACTACAAATGGGGCACATCCGAATAATGCTTTATGCTTTTTAACGAAGGTAGTTAGTTAAATACTTAATTATAAAGAAATTTTAATAAGATTTTGGGGGTAAGAGGAGAGTGTGGTATAATAAGTATAAGATTTAGAATTTTGAGATTTGAATTAAGAATTGTGATTTTATATCATATTAATCATATAAATCTTTGCTCGTAAATTAGTGTTCGTTAGTGTTAATTAGTGTCAATTAGTTTGCGATAAGCAAAGATTAATAAGATTTATAAGATTATATATTATATCTAATATCTAGCTATCAAAAACAATGTCTGATTATCATGCATTAACAATTGAAGCAGCCTTGAAGGAGCTGAAAACGACTAAAGAAGGTTTGACTCATGAGGAAGCGAAAAAGAGACTGGATAAATATGGCTTGAATAAGCTAGCTGAAGAAAAATCTTTAAGCTGGCTAAAGATTTTATTTTCCCAGTTTGCTAGCCCTTTAATTTATATTTTATTAATCGCGGGCATAATTTCTTTAGTTTTAAACGAATATATTGACGCCGGAGTTATTTTTGGCGCAGTTTTTTTAAATACCATAATCGGTTTTATCCAGGAAAATAAAGCCAATAAAGCTTTAAGTAAATTAAAGCAATTAGTTGAGCACAAAGCTTTAGTTTTAAGAGACGGACATGAAGTAGAAATCGATAGTAGTTATTTAACTATTGGCGATATTATTTTTCTTAAGTCTGGCAATCGGGTGCCGGCGGACGCACGTTTATTTGAATCCTCTAATCTACAGGTAAATGAAGCTAGCTTAACCGGAGAGTCAGTGGCATCTTTTAAATCAGTTGAAAAAATAAAAAAAGGCAGCGGAGTGGCTGACCGAGAAAATATGGTTTATGCCAGCACGATTATAGTTAGCGGATCTGGGAAAGCCATAGTAACCGCTATCGGCAAAGATACTGAAATAGGCAAAATAGCAGAAATGGTAAAGGCCACTCCGGAAGAGAAAACTCCGCTCCAGGTTCGGTTAAGCGAGTTTTCAAAATTTTTAGGTATTTTAGTTGCGGTTATAAGTTTAGCGATTATCGGAATCGGAGTCTGGCAGGGGAGAGATTTTTTTACCATGTTTCTGACCGGTGTAGCGATTGCGGTCGCGGCTATTCCTGAAGGTTTAGCTGTAGCGGTAACGGTAATTTTAGTTTTAGGAATGCAGCGAATCTTAAGAAAAAAGGCAATTGTAAGAAAATTAGTAGCGGCCGAAACTCTAGGTTCAATAACAGTAATTTGCACTGATAAGACCGGTACCTTAACCGAGGGCCGGATGTATGTCGCTCATATCGTAATTGGCGAGAAAGAATTTGAAATTAAAAGTTTAGGTACAAGGCAGGATAAAGAAGAAGCGAAAATTGTCAGCCTAGCCCTGCAAACCGGCATGATGTGCAACGACGCCGTAATTGAAAACCCAGGGGACGAATTAGCCGAATTGCGGATAATCGGAGCGCCGACTGAAGCGGCTTTAATATCAGCCGCCGTGCAATCTGGCTTAGATCAGAATAAATTATTAAAAGTAGAGCCAAAAATTGATCAGTTACCTTTTTCAAGTGAAAGTAAATTTATGATTACTCTCCATAAGAAGAAAGGAAATTATATATTATACGAAAAAGGGGCGCCGGAAAAATTATTAGATAAATCTACTACCTATTATCATCATGGCAAAGTTAGAAAATTAGAGAAAGTTAATAGAGAAAAATTAATTGCTAGTTATGAAAAATTGTCTAATAAAGGCTTACGCATTATCGGCGTAGCTAAGCGCGAATTTAATCCTGAATTGTGGCCGGATTCTCAGAAGGAAAAAGATTGGAGTAATATAGACAAAGATTTAACTTTTATCGGTTTTATTGCTCTAAAAGATCCTTTAAGGCCGGAAGCTAAAGAAACTATTTCAATTTGCCGCCAGGCCGGCATTAGGCCGATAATAATTACCGGCGACCATAAATTAACCGCCCGGGCAATCGCTCTAGAGGTGGGAATGAACGTTAAGGCGGAAAATATTATTACCGGAGAAATGCTAGACAAAATGGATGATAAAAAGATAAAAGAGTTAGTTAAAAAGATTGAAATTTACGCCCGGGTTAGCCCACATCATAAATTAAGGATTATTAAAGCCTTGCAGGAAAGAGGCGAAGTAGTGGCTATGACAGGAGACGGGATTAACGACTCGCCGGCTTTAAAAGCGGCTGATATTGGTTTATCACTCGGTACGGGGACTGATATTGCAAAAGAAACTTCCGATATTATTTTACTTGATAATAATTTTAAAACGATTGTGGCGGCGATTAAACAGGGAAGAATAATTTTTTCAAATATTAGAAAAGTAATTACCTATTTAATTTCTGACAGTTTTTCTGAAGTAATTTTAATTGTTGGTTCAATTTTATTCGGTTTACCTTTAGCTATTTTGCCGGCGCAGATTTTATGGGTTAATATTGTTAATGACGGTTTGCCTGACTTTTCTTTAGCTTTTGAAAAAGGGGATAAGGATATTATGAAAAAAAAGCCGATTAAAAAAAATGAGCCGATTTTAAATAATGAAATGAAAGTAATAATTTTTGCCGCCGGCATTATACGCGATATATTTATTTTCACAATTTTTATTTATTTGCTACGTTATAATTTTGATATTACATATATTAGATCAATCATATTCGCCGCGATTGGAATTGATTCATTATTCTATATTTTCAGTTTGCGCAGCCTGCGTACCCCTGTTTGGCGGATGAACCCTTTTAGCAATCTTTATCTAGTCGGAGCGGTTTTAGTAAGTTTATTTTTACTTTTAATTGCTATTTACTGGCCGCCGCTACAAAGCGTAATGTCGACTACTTCTTTACATTTAAATAGCTGGTTATTAATATTTTCCTACGGAGCCTTAAGTATGATGATGATTGAAATAATTAAACATTATTTTGTTTCGCGAGAAAAAGTATAATATTATTATGGTAAAAATAAATAAAAAAAATATTTTTAAACGAATTATTTATAATAAAAAATTTATTGCTTTAATAGGTTTTTTTGTAATTACAATAATTAGCCTTCCCTTAATTAAGAATTTAAATAAAAGTTATCAGGTTAGTATAGAAATAAAAGAGCTAGAACAAGAAATTAACCAAATAGAATATAAAAATAAAGATTTCAAGAAACTAATTTCCTACTTAGAGTCTGAACAAGCGATCGAGGAAAAAGCCCGCCTTAATTTAGGTTTAAAAAAGGAAGGCGAAGAAGTAGTTATAGTAAATGAAAAAATTGGCATGATTGATCCGGTTACCGGCGAGATAATTGAAATTAATGAAACTATTAATGAATTAGATTTAGACGAGATGGTAAAATATAAAAAATGGTTTTATTATTTCTTCAAATAGCCGGATTTATTTGAGTAAATAATTTTAACTATATTAATAAAGAAGTGTTGTTATTTAGGTTAGTAAATTTAGGGATGAGATACTAATTTCTGTTGTAAGCTCTTTGAAAATTTTGCTAATTTGCACATAAATTTTGAGTTTTTTGGTAAAATTTCTCATGTATGAAAATATTACATGTGAAATCCCCCTGCTGTAAATCAATAATTCATCG
>JBDRCJ010000027.1:0-3406 GCA_043821805.1 Patescibacteria group bacterium | reverse complement strand
CTATTGGTTTTTCTATAGGCGCTGATACAGCTTCTTCTGTAGGAACAGAAGTTATTTCTTTTTCTGCTGGCATTAAAACTTCAGCTGCTTTTTGAGGTGCTTCGTGCTGAATATTTGGTATTACTTGCCTCGGTCCACTTGCTGACTCATTCACAGTCTGGACCGGAGAATTATAAATATCACCTTCCTTAACCATAGACTTACCTACTACCTTAATATCTTCAGGTTTTAAATCAAATACTCCTTTTGGAATTTCTAAATCTTCACTGCCTTCTTTAAAAGTTATTCCCTCGGGCCTGCTCGGAAATTTTACATTTGTAACTCCTTTTCCTCTTTCCCAATTCCACCAGCCATAATCATGTATGGCATCCCTAATAATCCAACCAGCAAAAGCAAAGGTCGCAGCGGTTGTGGCTCCTTTCTTTGTTTGATTCCATATATAATCCTTCCTAGCTATTTCTGCTTGACTGTCTCGCTCGTTTATGGCTGAATTAAATCTTTTTTTATATTTATCATCAAGAACATAGCTATACGAAGCTATATTTGCCTGGCTTAAGGTTTGCATTATGTTATATTGCCTAGCTATTCTATCTTTGGATTCTCCGAAATTTATTAAACCTTTGTCTAATTTATCTTCAAGCCAGTCTATATTAAGTTTAAGTGACTTCTCATAAGCTTTCTTCTTTTTATCTGATAGACTTTCATCACTTAATTTTTCAACTAATAAATTTGTTTTATTATTAACTTTTTCTATTTCAGAATATTTAAGGGATTCCTGGCTAACGTCCTTAACACCATGCCGAGCAGACTTATCACGATCCCTTAGGGTTTCTTTTGCTCTTCTTCTGGCAATAAAGCCGCCGGAAATTCCCGCTGCCAAAGGCGCGCCAGCAAGGCCAAGCAAGCTCATCGTAGCCGTCCTGGTTAAAAAACCGCCTGCCATATAAATTCCTCGCTCTGTAGCTATATTTAATAGCGCTCTTTGCCAAACTTCTTTGTCTTTAATATTTTTTAGCTCTTTTTCCACTTCAGGATGAGTATTTAAAAATTGGTTAAGTTTAATATTCCCTTCAATATTATTTAAATATAAACATGCTTCTTTATCCCCCGCTTTATCCTTAACCACATTCAGCAATTCATCTCTCGCCTTTTCAAAACTAACTTTAGTTTGATTAAATTTTTTGCTCTCCCCTCGGCTAGCTGATTTAAGCGACCACTCATCAGGAAGCCTACTATATTCATTAGCCTCTTTATTAAAATTATTTACAATCTTTTGCTGTTCTGGATTTAGATTCTTTAAACCAGAAGCAAATTTTATTTCTAATTTATCACCTTTTATTTCTACATCCGGACCATAGCTTTTAAGGCCGTTAACTAATTGCTGTAAAGTTTCCTTATGAACAGCTATCCCGCCCTTAGTAATTTCTTCGGCTTTAGCTTTTTCTAATACTGCAATCTGGTATTTCTTACTAATCCCCTGCCAGATTCTACCTAAAAATTTTGTTTCCGCAATATTTTGCTTATATTTATCTGAAGCTTCTTCCTGAATCCTGCCTAAACTTAATTGTTTTAAATTTTGCGCTGCTAACCTCTGCTGGCCTTCTGACAAGCCAGAAAAACCAGTTATGCTTTCTAAATCTTCGTTGCTAAGATTAAAATCACTTTTAAATTTTTCAATAACACTTTCAGGAATTTCTTTTTTCTTTTTTATCTCTTCGGGCAATAATTCTTTATTTTCCATGGGCGCTTCTTCCTTGGCCGTTTCTTCTGGTTCTGTTTTATCTATTTCTTTTTCAGGTTCTGATATATTATTGATTTCTTTTTTAAAATTATCGCTTTCTAATTCTTTATTTATTTCTTCATCAAACTTCTTTTGTTCTACTTCCTCTAATATTAATTCTTGCTCTTTGGCTTCTCTTAAAGAAACTACTATTCTTTTTATTTCTTTTAACTCTTCTATCGCTTGCTTATAGCCGTTATCAGTTAAATTTTCATTTTTTGCGTTTTTTGGGCTTGGGCCTAAATCAATATTTTTTTCTAACTCTTTTTTTCTTTTTAATAAAAATTCTAATTTTTGATTTTCGCTTAAACCTTTGCCAGATAATCCATTTTTATCTTCTTCAAGAATTAAATTATCTACCATGGTATTTCTTATACTTTTAATTTCTACTTTTATATTATTTATTTCTTTTTTGGCGCTTTCATATGTAAAATCTTTATTATCTGTTCTACTAACTCTTTTAGGATTCGGCCCATCATTTATAATTTTTTCAAGCTCTGCTTTTCTCTTTAATAATTCTGCGAATTTTTCTTTTTCAGAAATTTGCGAAGTTTGTTCAAAATTTTTAATCATATTGTTTAAAATAATAAATAAATTTAACTTAACCCTATCTCGTCAATCACGACAATATTCTTTCCTTCTAAAATATCATAAAGAAAAATATCAGTAATATTGCGCCGATAGTTAAATTCTTTATAATCCATTAAGGTAAAATTCAATTCCCGGCCGAGCTCATATTCTAAACCAGCGATTATCTTCGCTAATTTATTTTTATTTAAATGGCCGACAACTAGCATATCAGTCTGGCAAATCTGATTATTAACAAAAAAACCAGTTAAAATAAATAATTTTATCCGGCCAATTTTTTCCAGCTTAGCAATAAAATCTTTTTCATATAAAATCTGCGCCTTAATTATTAAAGCTTTAACTTCCTCAAATAAAACAAAATCGTTATTGGCCTGGTAATATTTTTTCTCTTGACCAGAACCGCTGTTTGATTTTTTAGTTTTAATTTTTTCCTCGTTTTCTTTTGTTCCTGTATTTGATACTAATAAACCGAACTGCTCTAAATTTTCTAGCTCCCGCCTAACTGAATTAACCTGTAATTTTAAGTCACGGGCTAATTGCCGAATATAATATTTTTCATCAGGATGAAGCAAAAATATCTTTAGAATTTTAACTCGAGCGTTTGAGCCGAATAATTTACCTAGCATTGGCTTAGCAATTAAAAATAATTAAATATAAATATTAAAGAAATTTGCTATATAGAAATTGGAAATTAGTTATGGAAAATGGAAATTGGAAATTTGTTACAGCTTATGAACTTACTAACCACCATTTTCTCCGCCAGCTGGCGGACTATTACTAATTTCAATTTTCCAGCTTCAATTTTCTTTTGTTTATTGTTGTGCATAAATTAGGTTAATTTCCTGCTATCAGCCTAAATACATTGTCTTATTTCCTGCTTTTATAGTATAATATATCTATACTTCAGTCAATTAATATTTACATTATTCAATATTCGCCCGCCTTGACTCCCATCTCGACTCTGTCGATCCGAGGCGGACGGCGAGGCTGGCGTCATTCGCCCGCCTGCTTTCGCAAGCGAAGCGTTGCGGGCAGGCG
>JBDRCJ010000026.1:0-4183 GCA_043821805.1 Patescibacteria group bacterium | reverse complement strand
ATTCGCATTATCTTAGTATGGAAAATGTAATGTTAGCCAAAGCTATCGCTATTGGCCTCGGTGCTATCGGGCCTGGCTTAGGGATTGGTTTTATCGGCGCAAAAGCAATGGAAGCGATTGGTCGCAATCCAGAAGCAGCCGGTAAAATTTTAGTTCCTATGCTACTGGCTGCTGCTTTTGCTGAAGCGATCGCGATTTATGCTTTAGTAATCGCTTTTAGCATAAAGTAGAGATACACGAATTTAAACGAATTAAAACGAAATTAACGAATGCGTTTTAATGATTTAACGGGCTGTCCCGGTAATAACTGGGACAGAGGTTAAATTATTAAATAAAAGTAATAAGGAATAGATTTTTAGTATTTCCTTATTGCTAAGGCTTTATTTATTACTTATTACTAAAATCATGGAATCATTAATTGAAACATTTCATATTGATATTAAATTACTTGTTGCTCAAATAGTAAATTTTGGCATAGTTTTTTTGGCATTGTATTTTTTTGCTTTAAAGCCATTAGCCAAAGTAATGCAGGAGAGAACAAAAAAGATTGAAAAAAGTTTAGAAGAAGCAAAAGAAATCGAAAAAAAATTAGCAAATACAGAAGAAGATTATAGTAACAAAATGTCTGAAGCGAAAAAGGAAGCGAATATTATAATTGAGAAAGCCAAAAACCAAGCCGAAAATAAAAGAGAAGAGTTGTTGAAAAAGGCTAAGGAAGAAATTGGCGCAATTATTGAGCAGGAAAAAGCTAAAATGCAAACTGAAAAAGCGAAAACTTTAAAAGAAATAAAAGCTGACATAGCTGATTTAGTAGTTGCTTCGGTTGAGAAAATATTGGGTAAAAATTTAAGTAGCCAGGATGATAAAGAGATAGTGAAAAAAGTAATAAAATAATTGCTCGATTGTTCAATTGTTAAAAAATTTTATGAAAATTACACCAAAACAATATGCAGGGAGTTTGTATGATTTAACTGTTGGTAAAAACGACAGTCAGCTTAAGGATGTAATTAAAAGTTTTATTAATGTGCTTTTAGAAAATAATGATTTCGGTAAAGCTAAAAAAATAATTGAGGAATTTGAGAAAATATGGAACAAAGAAGAAAAAACTGTTGAAGCAGAAGTTACGAGCGCAAAAGAATTAGATAATGAATTAATTAAATTATTAAAGAACTATATTATTAATTTATTTAACGCTAAGAGAGTTAATTTAAATAATAAGATAGATAAAAATATTTTAGGCGGAGTAATTATTAAGTACGAAGATAAAGTTATTGACGGGAGTTTAAAAACAAAATTAAGGGAGTTAAAAAATAAAATGCAGAAGTAAGGAGTTTTAAATATAGGATTATTAATATAAAATTTATAATTCCTGCCTGCCCTGCCTACCGGCAGGCAGGCGGCAGGCAGGTCTAATTTCAAATTTATATGAGCCAAACAAAAGATTTTATTGTTGAACAATTAAAAAAACAAATTAGTGATTTTAAAGCAGAAGTTAAAGAGCAGACTATCGGGCGAGTGACAGAAGTAGGCGATGGGATCGCTCGAATATCTGGATTGTCTGATGTGGTCATGTCGGAAATGATAGAATTTGTAAATAAGGAAACCGGCAATGTATTTGGAGTTGTTTTTAATTTAGAAGAAGATGTTGTCGGAGCGATAATATTAGGTAATTTCGAAGGAATTAAAGAAGGGGACGAAGTAAGAAGCTTAAAAAGAATATTAGAAGTGCCGGTTGGCGATGAAATTATCGGCCGGGTTTTAAATCCTTTAGGCATGGCGATTGACGGCAAAGGAGAAATAGAAACCGATAAATTTTATCCAGTGGAAAAAATAGCCCCTGGAGTAATTACTAGACAATCAGTTAATCGACCAGTACAGACTGGCATTAAAGCGATTGACTCAATGATTCCTATTGGCCGCGGACAAAGAGAATTAATTATCGGTGACCGGCAAATAGGTAAAACCGCTTTAGCGATTGATACGATTATTAACCAAAAAGGGCAAAAGATGAAATGTTTCTATGTTGCCATTGGCCAGAAAGCGTCAAAAGTCGCCGGGATTGTCGCGAAGCTTGAAGCCGCTGGGGCGATGGAATATACAACGGTAATTTTAGCCGGCGCATCTGATCCAGCTCCTTTAACTTATATTGCGCCTTACGCTGGCTCAGCTATGGCTGAATATTTTTTAGATAAAGGCGAAGACGTTTTAATTATCTACGATGATTTAAGCAAACATGCGGTAGCCTACCGAGAGATTTCATTATTACTTCGCCGTCCGCCAGGCCGCGAAGCTTATCCAGGAGATGTTTTTTATCTTCATTCCCGTTTATTAGAGCGCGCCTGCAAATTAAATCCTGATAATGGCGGCGGTTCAATTACCGCTTTACCAATTATTGAAACCCAGGCTGGAGACGTATCTGCTTATATTCCGACAAATGTTATTTCTATAACTGACGGCCAAATTTATTTAGAACCTGATTTATTTTATCAAGGGCAGAGGCCGGCCGTAAATGCCGGTTTGTCTGTTTCCCGCGTTGGTAGCGCGGCCCAAATAAAGGCGATGAAGAAAGTGGCCGGTAAAATGAGGTTAGAAGCCGCTCAATATCGGGAATTAGCTGCTTTCGCCCAATTCGGAGCTGATTTAGATGAGGAAACAAAAGCAAAGTTAGAAAGAGGTAAAAGAATTATGGAAATATTTAAGCAAGACCAGTATTCTCCGGCAACAGTAGAAAACCAAGTAATAATATTTTTTTCTTTAATAAACAGCTTGCTTGACGACGTGCCGGTTGATAAAGTCAAAGAATTTGAAAGCGGGTTGTATGATTATGTTGATAATAATGGTGAAGAAATAGTAAAAGAGATAAATAAAAGCGAAGATATAAATGAGTCTCTAGAAAAAAAGATAAAGAAATTGGTCAAAGATTATAAAAGCACGCTGGATTATGTTAAAAGTGAAAAAATTAAAAGTTAATAAAGTTAAAAAGTTACTTTTAACTTTTTTCTTTTTACTTTTTTAACTTATTTATGGCATCAACTAAAGATATCCAAAGAAGAATAAAATCCATTAGCAGTACAAAAAAAATTACTAAAGCAATGGAAATGGTAGCGGCGGCAAAGATGCGGCGGGCAGTTGAGGCTGTTTTAAAAACTAGAACTTACGCAAATTTAAGTTGGTCAACTATTTTAGATTTATCCCAGGCCGGAAGTAAAAATAATGATTTACTCCATCCGTTGTTAACTAAACGTAAAATTATAAAAAAGGTAGCGGTTATTTTAATTACTTCGAACAGAGGACTTTGCGGCGGTTTTAATACGGCGATAATAAATAAAGCTCACGAATCAATTAAAAAACACTCCTCCTTCGCTCAAGCTTCGGAGGATAAGCAAGAAAAAATAGAAACCGATTTTATTACTATCGGGAAAAAGGGAGCGGCTGTGCGGAAATATTATAAATATAATATCGTGGCTGATTTTCCTAAAGAAGATATAATTAGCGAAGTCAAGGAAGTTTTACCAATCTCAAAAATGGTAATAGAAGATTATTTAAGCGGAAAGTACGATAAAATTATGGTGGCATATACTGATTACATAAATACGGCAAAACAGGTTCCTAGAGTAAAACAGCTTTTACCGATTGATATTACTACCGAAGAGGAATATTTAGGCATTGTCGGCGAAGATACTAGAGTGGGAATTGACAAAGAATTTATTGAAGATAAAGAAAAAAAATATTTAAGAGATAAGGAATATATTTTTGAATATGTTTTTGAGCCAAGCCCGAAAGAAGTATTGGATGAGATGATCCCTCGGTTAATAGAAGTTCAGCTTTTTCAGGCTTTGCTTGAATCTACTGCCTCAGAACATAGCGCGCGTATGACCGCCATGCATCAGGCAAATAGTGCGGCTGGTGATTTAGTGAATGAATTAACCTTGTATTATAATAAGGCCAGACAAGCCAGTATTACGGCTGAAATTGCGGAAATTAGCGCCGGAGCTAATGCCTTAGCTGAATAAACCTCATCCCCCCCGCCCCTTCTCCTTGTTAAGGAGAAGGGGGGCACGGAAAAAATTGCATGACAGTTATTTATAATAAAGGAAAACAAAAAGAAACAAGAAGAAGATTACGGAAAGATAGCACAGAAACTGAGAAGATTATGTGGGACAAATTGAGAAATAGAAAATTA